>JAYUFP010000643.1:0-13262 GCA_043738665.1 Isosphaeraceae bacterium | reverse complement strand
CCATCAGCCAGGTCGCGTATCGGGTCACCCATGGGGGCCTCTTTTGCAGGAACAGACGACCTTTCGCTTCCATCAGGAACGCCGCTCCATAGGCGACCTTGAAGGGAACCTTGCGACGAACCGGGGGAGCCCCGCACGCTTCGGCGAGGAGGTTCAAGAACTCGCGCTGGGTGATCGGCCCTTGATTGGTGACGTTATACGCTTCGCCGACCGAACCGCGGTCGTGTGCGGCCACGATCGCGGCGTCGGCGACGATCCCGACATAAACCGCGCTGAGTGGATTATCCCCTCCGCCGATCAGGAGAACCTTGCGGGTCCGCAGTCGGTCGACGAGTCGGACGGTGGTCGTCCTGTCGCGTTCCCCGTAAAGCCAGCTTGGCCGGATGACCGTGAGCGGGAGGCCCTGGGATTCGGAAAGCGCCCAGAGGAGCTTTTCCGACTCGACCTTGCTGCGTGTATACGCGTCCCAGACCCACATGTTCTGGCCCATCGGGGCGGTCTCTTCGATGGGAGGTCCGCCCTCGGCGGGGTGTCCGTAAGCGCTTGTTGAGCTGATGTGAAGGAACCGGCCGATCTTCGCCCGGTTTGCCGCCTCGGCAAGATTTCGGGTCGCGTCGATGCAGCCGGTCTGGAACTCGCGCCAGGGGCCCCAGTCTCCGACCTTGGCGGCGGCGTGGTAGACCCGGTCAACGCCTTCGACCGCCCTGGCGCAGGCGGCGGGGTCGGTCAGGTTGCCTTCGACGAATTCGACGTCGAGCTTCTCAATGAAACTCCGGTCGCTACCGCGACGCACCATGGCTCGCACCCGACGTCCCTGGGCGACGAGCCGCTCGGCGATGTGGCTCCCGAGCATGCCCGTCGCGCCGGTGACGAGGTCGAGCGGGGCGTCGTTCGGGAGGGTCATGCGTGGACCTTTGGGTTGCGGCACGGGCGTGTCTGTCGTTGCGGCAATTATGACCGACGCCGCTGACGATGGGGATCGACTCCGAGAACGGACTCACCGTCGCCATGAAATCAGGCGGTCATCCACGCGATTCGCCTGATTCCTGACGAGACCCGCGCGTCGAAAAAAAAGCGCAAGACAATCCCGGAATAAGGATTACGTCAAAAATCCCGGCGCGTCGCGGCTTCTATTCGCAGGAAAAAATCGTGCCCGAAAACCAATTCCCCGGACGTTTGCAAAAAATCCATAGGAATTTCAGGATACCCGACGTCCCGTTGACCGTGTGAGGCAGGCGGCGCGCGCCGTACCTGCCGTCGGGTCGTCACTCGTGGCGATGGACGGGCGAAATCGGACGCCGGCTCCCAACACCCGGAACCCCCATGACGGAAGAAACCATCGATCCCGGTCTGCTTGAGCAGACGAAAAATCAAATCCGGAAGCTCGTGGCGGAGATCGCCGACCTCGCCGAGTCGGACATCCAACCCCCCGAGTTCTATGTCGAATTCCTGAACCGATCCGTGGCCGCGGTGGCGGCTTCCGGAGGCGCGTTCTGGATGATGGACGGCCGTGCCAAGACCGCCCCTCACGACGCCCTCCTGGGCTGCATGATCCAGGCCACCCAGCCTCAGATCATTCCTCCGGGCGCGACGATCGAAGGCGTACCTAACGCGGGCAACCCCACGTCGTTCGCGCTCATCATCGCGCCTTTGGTCGTCGACAAGCAGGTTGTCGGCCTCATCGAAATCCTGATGGACCCGACCCGCAGGGCGGCCACGCAAAAGAGCACGCTTCGGTTCGTGAGCGACCTCTGCGACCTCGCCGCGAGCTACCTCAAGAACCGCCAGATGCGACAGATGATGTCGCAGCAACGGCTCTGGAATCAGCTCGAAGGGTTCACCCACCAGATCCATCACTCGCTCGACCTCAAGGAGACGGCTTACTCCGTCGCCAACGACGGCAAACGCCTCGTCGGTTGCGACCGGCTGAGCGTGGCGATGAAGATCGGCGGCCGGATCATGGTCGAGGCGGTCAGCGGTCAGGAAGTCGTCGAGCAACGCTCGAACCTGATCCGCGAACTGACCCGGCTCTGCAAGGTGGTCGTTCGCTCCGGCGAAGACCTCGTTTATACCGGGAATACCGAAGGGTTTTCCCCTGATATCCGCGACGCACTTGAGCTTTACGTCGATGAATCGGGCTCGAAGGCGGTGATCGTCACACTCCTCCACAAGCCTTACGACGAGCAGCCCGGCGACCAGCCGAAAGACAAGGAGAAGGTGCCGTTCGGGTGCCTCGTTGCCGAGCAGATCGGCGATGAGATGGCTCCGACCGATGCCCACGCCCGCACCGAGGTCGTCTCGCGACACGCCTCGACGGCCCTTTGGAACTCGCAAGAGCACGACAAGATCTTCATGCTGCCGGTGCTCAAGGCGATGGGCTCCCCCTGGCGGTTCTTCCGGGGCCGGACGCTCGCCAAGATCCTCGGCGTTCTGGCCGCGATCGTGGGTGTGATCTTAATCCTTACATTCGTGCCGTGGATGCTCACCATCGAGGGTAAGGGGTCGCTCCTTCCCGAAGGCCGACAGATCACGTACGCCCCGGTCGCCGGGATTGTCACGGACGTGCCAGTCGAGCACGGCATGAAGGTCAAGAAGGGCGATATCCTCGCGAGAGTTGACAGCCGCGACCTCGAAAAAGAGCGAAAGAAGCTCTTCGCCGACATGCAGGGCGCCCAGACCCAGGCGAATTACCTCTCGAACCAGGCGCACAAGGCGTCGAATAGCGGCAACGAAGAAGAGTACAACCAGATCCAGGGCCAGCTCGGCGAAGCCACGATCAAACGCGACAGCGCCAAGCAGCAGATCGCGATCATCGACGAGCAGATCGACTCGATGACCATCCGCGCCCCGCTCGACGGCGTCGTCACAACCTGGGAAGTCTCGAAAAACCTCAAGGGCCGCCCGGTCGAGATCGGTCAGGAGCTGATCACCGTGGCCGACGTCTCGGGGACCGACTGGGTTCTCGAAGTCGAAGTCCCCGACGACGACATGGGTCCGATCCTGCGAGCCCAGCACAAACTCGAAGCTGAGATCAAGGCCGGCAAGAAGCCGCCGGGCACCTCGCTCTCGGCGTACTTTTTCATCGCGACCGACCCGGAGCACCGCTACCACGGGTTCGTGAAACGGATCGCCTCGAAGGCCGAACTCGTCGAGACCAAGCACGTCGTGAAGGTGACCGTGTCGTTCAGCGACGAGGTCCGCAAGGATTTCCTCAAGCGGAACCAGGAACTCCGCCCCGGCTCGGAAGTCCGGGCGAGGGTCGAGTGCGGCGAGGCACGCCTCGCCTACGTCATGCTCCGCGACGTGGTCCACGTCTTCTACGAAACCGTGCTCTTCCGCTGGCCGTTCCTGCGTTGAAAATGGCCGATGACCGATGGCCAATGGCCGAATGGATTTACTTCAAGATCGACCCTCGGTCACCGGCCCGACGTCATCCTCGATCGGTCATCAAGCATCGGCCATCGGCCATTGAGCATCGGTCATCCCGACAGGAAAGTGCGAACGAACCCCTAAAGCCTGCGTTGCCATGACACGAACAGTTGACACCCCCCGTGCCGGACGCAAGGCCTTGCCGCGTTGCATAGGCCGACCCGAGCAGGAGATTCGCCCATGACCGTCTCGAAGAAAGCCACAGCGATCGCCGCGGGCTTCGCCGCGTTGCTGAGCGTCGTGACCCTCGGCCCGATCGTCTCCGCACAGGTCGCCAAGGCTGACCCCGAGACGCTGGTCGTCGACGAGGCCACGCTGACGTGGATCGAGAAGTCGAACGTCGCCGCGTTCCGTGAGGGGATCATCGACACGATGGAGCTCACCATCGGCACGCCGGTGTCGAAGGGTGGTCTGATCGGTAAGCTTCACGCGGAGCTTGCGGAACTCTCCGTCAGGAAGGCCGCGCTCATCGCCAAGAGCACGGGCCCTCTCGAAAAAGCGACTGCGCAGAAGGAAATCTCCCTTCACGTCGTCGCCCGCAACGAACGACTCAATAGCCGAATCAAAGGGGCGGTCTCCGATGAAGACGTCCAGAAGGCACAGGCGGAACTGAAAGTCGCCGTGGCCTTGGTCCACGAAGAAGGCGAAAAGGTCGAGATCAACAAGGCCGACTACGACCTCGCCTACCGTACCCTTGTCGAACACACGATCGTCGCCCCGTTCGACGGCGTGGTGATCGAACGGATGAAGCACCCTGGTGAAAGCGTCCGGGCGAACGAAGCGGTCGTGAAGCTCGGAAACCTGAACCGGCTCCGCGCCTACGCTTACATCCCGGCCGAATACGCCGACCGCGTCAAGGAAGGGCAAGTCGTCGAGATCACCAAGCGCGTGATTGGAACCCGTCCCAACAACCCGGCCGATCAGAAGCGTTATCGCGGCAAGATCACATTCGTCGACCCGGAAATCCAGCCCATTGCCGAACGGGCCGTGCGGATCTACGCGGAGTTCGACAACCGGGACAGGGAACTCCGACCAGGCGATAAATACACGATGGTGATCTACCTAAACAGCGTCGCCGAAGCCGAGACGGTCGCGGCACCGGGACTTGCACCGGCTCCGGCCGTTCAGGCCAGAACCGCGACCCCGGGCGTGGATCGCTGAGAACGCTGAACTGAACCAAAATGGCGAATCACGAATGACGGATGACGGATGACGGAGAGATCATTAGCCGTCTCTCGGTCCGTCATCCGGAATCCGCCATCCGCCATCATCGAATTGACCGAACGTACCCATTTGGCGACCGCTGGACTCCCTCGCCGAGGGCCGACGAACGATGAGCTCCGCCCCGTCCCTCACACCTTCGTCCACCCCCATGGGGCAGGCCGCCGAGCACCTTCAGGTCAAGCTCCGGCCCGACCTCATCGTGCAGCCCCAGTTCTACGAGGGGATGACGCACTACGTCGTCAAAGACCCGATCGGCCTGAAGTACTTCCGGTTCAAGATCGAAGAATACTTCCTGCTCCAGCAGTTCGACGGCAAGCAAACCCTTCAGGACGTCAAACGGGCGTTCGAGCGCAAGTACCGCCCGCAGACGATCTCGATCGAAGACCTGACCCGCTTCACGGCACAGCTCCATGAGGCCGGGATCATCCAGATCGACAGCCCCGACCAGGCCAAGGTTCTCATCCGGCGCCGGAAGAAGAACAAGTGGAAAAAGCTCTGGCAGTTCTTCGCCAACATCCTCTACATCAAGATCCCCGTCGTCGACCCCGAGGCGATGCTGACGGGGATGTACCCGTACTTTCGATGGCTTTACACCCGGACGTTCATCGTCTTCAGCGTGAGCATGATGTGCGCCGCGCTCACGTTGGTGGCAAGCCAATGGAACGAGTTCTACTCGAAGCTTCCGGAATTTCAGAGCTTTTTCAATTGGTACACGATCTTCGCGTTCTGGTGTAGCCTGGGCATCGTGAAGGTCATCCACGAGTTTGGCCACGGTCTGACGGCGAAACACTTCGGCGGCGAAGTTCATGAGATGGGCATGCTCTTCCTCGTGCTCACCCCGGCGCTTTATTGCGACGTGACCGACAGCTGGCTCCTACCCAGCAAGTGGAAACGTATCTGGATCTCGGCGGCGGGCATTTACGTCGAGTGCTTCCTCGCGAGCGTCGCCACGTTCGTCTGGTGGAACACCCAGCCGGGCCTTTTGAACAGCCTGATGATGGCCACGATGTTCATCTGCTCGGTGAACACCATCATGTTCAACGCCAACCCGCTACTGCGGTATGACGGTTACTACGTCATGGCCGACTGGCTCGAAATCCCCAACCTGCGGATCAAGAGCACGCAGTTCTTCTCGTACCTGTTCCAGGAAAAGGTGCTGGGCCTGGAAATCCCCGTCCAGAGCTACATGCCCCGGTCGCGGCGATCCCTGTTCGTCACTTACGCGATCGCGAGCTGGCTCTATCGCTGGGTCGTCACGTTCAGCATCATCTTCTTCCTGACGCAGTTCCTGAAGAAGTGGAAATTGCAGTCGATCGGCTACATGATGGCGGGCGGATCGCTCGTGCCTCTGTTGGTGATGCCGCTGTACCAGATCTTCAAGTTCGTCCGGACTCCCGGGAGGATGCGCAAGGTGAAAAAGGCACGTGCCGCGGGTTTCGTGGTGGCGGCCGTCGCCATCGTGACCTGCATTCTCATGATCCCGACGCCCCTCCGCGTTTCCGGGACACTCGTCCTCAAGCCCGCGAAGCCGCAAGAGGTCTACGCCGAGGTCCCCGGCAGACTCGTTGAATTGAAAGTCCGCGACGCCGAGTGGGTGAAGCAGGGCGACGTCATCGCCACGCTCTCCAACCCGGAGAAAATGCGGGAACGGACGAGCCTTCAGGAACAACAACGGTCGAGCTGGTACAAGGCGCAGTGGTTCGGCCACAACGACTCGCGAGAGAGCCGCGCCATGCAGCGTCAAAATGAGCAAATGGCTCTGGACCTTGAACCCATGATCAACAAGGTCTCCGAACAGATCGGCAAGCTGACTCTGTTCGCTGAACGCGACGGCCAGGTCATGGGCGTCCCCCACAAGGAAACGCTTGGCCAGTGGGTCAAACCGGGCAAACCGTTTTGCGAGGTCGGCGACCCGAAAAAACTTGAAGCCCACTTGATTCTCGACCAGGGCGACATCGAACTGATTCGTGTCAATCGTAAGGCCTGGATCAAAATCTACGGAGATTCTGAAGTCACCTGGAAAAGCCAGGTCGGCGAAATCGCCGAGCGGAACCGGGAAGAGATTCCGCCCGAACTCTCGAACCTCGCCGGTGGCGAAGTCGCAACCAAGCAAGACCCGAAGACGGGTCAAGCCAAGCCCCTCAACGCCGTGTTCGAGGTGATTATCCCGATCGACAATCCGGATCTTGTGCTCCAGCCCAGCCAGCGCGGCTTTGCCAAGATCGACGCCGGAACCCACACCCTCGGCTGGTGGCTCTGGCGGTCGTTCACCAAGACGTTCCACTTCAACCTTTGATGAAGTGGGTCCGACCGGCATGAATCAACAACAGGCCCGCGCTCCGGTCGATCACGACCCCGGGCCGCGGGCCTCATGCGTTTCCCGAGCGAACTTGGCGTTGCCAAGCGTCCTATGATGATGGACGGGCTTCGCCATGGCTTCGCGAGCCTCCTCGGACGATATTGACGGTCCCACCGGCTCCGATATAAGATCGGGCTGATCATCGACTTATTACGTCTTTAACGATTTTTCTGGCGCAAGGCGAATCCGGAAATGGAACTGCTCAGCGAGATTTGGGACAAGACCACCGACGCGATGACCTCCTTCTCGGAAGGGGTGTCTTCGGGTTTGATTCGCATGTTCGGCAACTCGAATGAGCGGCAGATCCGCCGGATGCGTCCGATCGTGGCCCGGGTCAACGAGCTCGAACCCGCGATGCACGCGCTGAGCGACGAGCAGTTACGCGACAAGACGACCGAATTCCGCGGCCGACTCGCCAAGGGGGAGACCCTTGAAAACCTCTTGCCCGAAGCCTTCGCGGCCTGCCGGGAGTCGAGCGTGCGCTTCCTCAAGATGCGGCACTACGACGTCCAGCTCATGGGCGGCATGGTTTTGCACGGCGGCAACATCGCCGAAATGGTCACCGGGGAAGGGAAAACCCTCGTCGCCACCCTTGCCGCATATCTCAACGCGCTGGAAGGCAAAGGGGTCCACGTCGTCACGGTGAACGACTACCTCGCCCGCCGCGACGCCGAGTGGATGAGCCCCATTTTCTCCGGTCTGGGAATGACCGTCGGCGCGATCCAGTCGGAAATGGAATCGCACGAGAGGCAGGACGTCTACTCGCGCGACGTCACTTACGGCACCAACAACGAGTTCGGCTTCGATTATCTTCGCGATAACATGAAGCCGACAAAAGACTTACAAGCACAAGGCAACCTCTACTACGCGATCATCGACGAGGTCGACAGCATCCTCATCGACGAGGCGCGGACTCCCCTCATCATCTCCGGCCCGGCGTTCGACGACGTCCGCAAGTACGCCGAAGCCGACCGGATCGCACGGCTGCTGAGGGCGGGCACCCACTTCGAGGTGAAGGAGAAGGAGCGGACCTGCCACCTCAACGACGAGGGCATCCGCGAGGCCGAGCGGATCGCCGGGATCGAGAGCTTCTATACTCCAGGGAACATGGAATGGCCCCATCTCATCGATAACGCCCTCAAGGCGCATTTCCTCTACAAGCGCGACCGCGACTACGTCGAGATGAACGGCGAGATCGTGATCGTCGATGAGTTCACCGGCCGCTTGATGACGGGACGGCAATGGTCGGACGGCCTGCACCAGGCGGTCGAGGCCAAGGAACGGGTCAAGATCAAGGAAGAGAACCAGACCCTTGCCACGATCACGCTCCAGAACTTCTTCAAGCTCTACAAGAAGCTCTCGGGCATGACCGGCACCGCCATGACCGAGGCGAACGAGTTCTACAAGGTTTACACCCTCGACGTGATCGCGATCCCGACGAATCGGCCGCTCACGCGCGACTCGTATCCCGATGTGATTTATCGTTCCGACCGCGAGAAATACCACTCGATCCTCGAAGAGCTGCGCGAGGTCCACGCGACCGGCCGGCCGATTCTGGTGGGAACGACGTCGATCGAGAAGTCGGAACAGATCGCCGAGATGCTCCAACGTCACGGAATCGCGCATCAAGTTTTGAATGCGAAGTATCACGAGCGCGAGGCCGAGATCGTCGCGCAGGCCGGCCGCAAAGGGTCGGTGACCATCGCCACGAACATGGCGGGCCGCGGCACCGACATCATCCTGGGCGGCAACCCCGAGTTCATGGCCTGGGCCGACCTCAAGCGGCTCAACAACGAAGACGGCCGCCCGCTCTATCCGACCCGGCTCGAAGTCCCGCCGCTGATCTGGAACCAGGCCGTTGAGAAGTACGAACCCGAAATGAAGGCCGAAGGGCGTGAGGTTGCGGCACTCGGCGGCCTGCACATCATCGGGACCGAACGTCACGAGAGCCGCCGGATCGACAACCAGCTCCGCGGCCGCGCCGGTCGCCAGAGCGACCCGGGTTCCTCGCGGTTCTTCCTGTCGCTCGAAGACGACTTGATGCGGAAGTTTGCGGGCGAATGGGTGTCCGCCGTCCTCACTCGACTCGGCATGGAAGAAAACGAGGCGATCGAGAGCAAGCTCGTCTCCCGACGCATCGAAGGGGCTCAGAAGAAGGTTGAGGAGCGGAACTTCGATTCGCGGAAAAACCTCCTCGAATACGATGAGGTCATGGACGAACAGCGCAAGCGGATCTACTCGTTCCGCCAGCGGCTACTCGACGGGATGCCGCCCAAAGACTCGATCCTCGAAATGATCGATGGCCAGGTGAAAGACGCTGTCACCCGCTTCCTGGCCGACGATTACGGCATCGCCAGCTTCGCCGAATGGTCAGGCCAGCGCCTCGGGGTCGAGCTGACTCCCAAGGAGTTCAAGAATCTTCCCTTCGAGGAGGCCCGCGAAGCAGCCAAGCACCACGCCGCAGAACAACTCCGCGACACGATCCGCGAGGCGGTCGAGGAAAATTTGCCTTCCGACGCCGAGCCCGAAGACTGGACCTGGAGCTCGCTCGTCAATTGGGCAAACACCCGTTTCGGCTTGAATCTCAAGGATAAGGACGTCAAGCGGTTCGCCAAGCACGACAAAGATGAATTCGAGTTCGGGCGCGACGACCTCGAAGAGTTCCTGGCCGAGAAGGCCACCGAGACCATGAACAAGGTGGATCTCGAACCCGCCAAGGAATTCCTCGAACAGGATTGGGGCCGCCGATCGTTCGCAGGCTGGCTCCATCACAAGTTCGGCCTCGTCGTCGACCCCGCCGAATGGGCTAAGCTCCCGAAAGACGAGGTCGCCCGTCGCATCCAAACGGCCGCCCGCGACCTTTATATTCAGAAAGAGGCCGAGTTCCCGGTCCGCGTCGGAATGAGCCGGTTCCTGCACGAACGAACCCAAATTCAACCCGCGCGCTACGACCGCGAAGGCCTGGCCGCCTGGGCTTCTCAACGGTTCCATACTCTCGTCGATCCCGAAGAGTTGCAGCTCAAGCTCCGTCCCGAGATCGAGGCGATGCTGCTGGAACTCGCCCACAAACACTACCCTGGCGGGGCACTCGCCACGACCCTTGAAGAGAAGATCAACGCCGCATTCGGTCCCGCGCCGAACGGACCCAAATTTGTCGCGCCAGCGCCCGATGATTCAGCTTTGACCGAGCTTTCCGCATGGGCGACGGACAACCTCGGCGTCGTGATGTCCGCCGACGAGGTGCGTCGGGAGGGTCGCGAAAACAGCCGCGTCACCTTGATCAACGCACTCGACGCCACACACCGTTCCGAAATGCGGGAGATGGAAAAGGTCTTGCTCCTCCAGTTCCTCGATTCGAGCTGGATGGAACACCTCCGCGCGATGGACCATCTTCGCAGCTCGGTCGGCCTTCAGGGGTACGCCCAGAAAGATCCAAAGGTCGAGTACAAGCAGGAGGGGATGAAGATCTTCGCCGAGATGTGGAGCGGCGTTTCCGACAAGGTCACCGACCTCATCTTCCGCGTCGAGAGCTTCGACCCCGAATTCCTTTCCTACTTAGGAGCCCGCTGGCAGCTCGACAGGGCGAAAACCATCCACGAGTCCGCCTCTTCCGAACTCGCCGCGGCGACCGCGCCGAAGTCGGATATCCAGGTTCGCCAGGAAGCGGCGATCGCCGCGAGCCAGAACGGCGGCGAGAAAAAAAAGCACGAACCGCTCCGAAACGTCGGCAAAAAGGTGGGTCGAAACGATCCTTGCCCCTGCGGTTCGGGTAAAAAGTTCAAATCTTGCTGCATGCGTAAAGAAGCGTCGAGCGACATCTTCTGAGTCAATCGATACGCGTCAAAGCTCGAGTCCGCAGCAGAACCTCCCGGCTCAAGGCGGTCCGTCTCTCTCTCAATGATCGTCTGAAAGCATTGATCACACGGAATTAACGACGACCTTCGTCGACCCGTACCGTCCCATCGGTCACACCACCGAACCCGGCTATGACCGACCGGCGCAAAAAGTCGGGAATGGCCGACGACCGATGTGTCCAAGATTCCGGTCGCGCAGGGCACGCGGATTGCGGTATCTTTTCGGGTCTGCCCGGGAGTGCAACGGATCGGCCCGGCATGTTGGTCTGGGAAAGGATTCCCGATGCCTTTAGTTCTCAACGCGATCTACGCGCTGCTCTTGCTGCTTTGTTCGCCATTTTTGGCCTATAAGGCAGCACGTTCAGGGAAGTATCGCGACGGATGGTCGGAGAAGCTCTTCGGCGAGGCCCCACAACGGGTCGGCGAGGGGCCTTGTATCTGGTTTCATGCCGTCAGCGTGGGCGAGGTTTTGCTCCTCAGACCCGTTCTGAACGAGATCCGCAGGCGACGGCCGGGCTGGTCGCCAGTGATCTCGACCACGACCCGGACAGGTCTGGCGGTTGCCCGCGGGACCTATCCCGACCTTGTCACCTTTTACGCGCCACTCGATTTCAGTTGGGCGACGCGACGGGCCGTGGCGCGGGTACGGCCGACGGTCCTCGCCCTGGTCGAACTCGAAGTCTGGCCGAACTTGGTCCTCGCGGCCAAGAAACGAGGCGCGCGGGTCGCGATCGTGAACGGCAGGCTGAGCCCCCGGAGCCATCGCGGTTACCGCGCGATTCGCGGGCCGCTTGGCCCTACGATGAGGCGGATCGATTCCGTGGCCGCCCAGAACACGGAATATGCCGACCGCTTTGTCGACCTGGGCATACCCCGACAAAGAGTCCGGGTCACGGGTTCCGTAAAGTTTGACGGCCTAGAGAGCGACCGAAGCAACTCCAGGACGATCGGCCTTCGAAGGGCGCTGGGGATCTCCACGTCCGACATCGTTTTCGTCGCTGGTAGCACGATGGAAGGTGAAGAAGCGGCGGCCCTTGCGGCGTATAGAGCAGCCAGGCGCGTGCATTACCGGCTCCGCCTCGTTCTGGTTCCGCGTCACGCCGAGCGGTTTGGCGAGGTGGCGGCGTGGCTCGTCCGCGAAGGCGAAACGGTCGTGAGGCGAACCGCCGGTAGCGATGCAGTGACGGCATGTGAGAGTCGTCGTACGCCGGTCATCTTGATCGACACGATTGGTGAGCTTTCGGCGGTGTGGGGACTGGCCGATATCGCATTCGTCGGCGGTAGCTTACTCCCCGGCCGTGGCGGCCAGAACATGATGGAGCCCGCCGCGTTCGGGGCGTCGGTCATGTTCGGGCCCTTCACGGAGAACTTCCGTGAAACCGTCGAGCAACTCCTTGAACTTGGTGGTGCCCGCCGCGTGAGGTCGCCCGAGGAAATCACCGCCGCACTCGCGGAAGATCTGAACGAACCCGAATTGGCGGCGACGCGTGGGGCGGCCGGCCGCGCCTACGTTCTGGCACAGAACGGCGCGGCCGAGCGAACACTCGGCGTGCTCGACCAACTCATGGAAACTCCAATCGCGTCGAAGATGGCTTGATTGACGGGACGGCATCGGGTCAACTCTCACTCAGCGCGCTCGCCCTCTCGGGCTTTCGAGGAGGCGGGAGGCACGACGTGGGGTCCGAGCTCTCGCGGGCTTGCCCCGTCCTTTTCAACTACCCCAAGGCATTTGTCCGGGGACTGACATGGAGAACGAAATGAGCGAAAATCCCACCGCCGAAGGGTCGCAGCCCGTTCAGCAGCAGACCGAAGTCGTCGTCGATGACTCGGGGACGTTGCCGTCCTATTCAAATTTCTGCCGGGTGACGGCCACCCCCGAGGAAGTCATCCTCGACTTCGGGCTTAATCCCCAGCCGTTCGCCACCGGCCGCCAGGACGTGAAGGCCAACCAGCGGATCGTCATGAATTTCTACACCTCGAAGCGGCTCCTCACGGCGCTGGGGATGACGATTCAGCGTCACGAGCAGACTTTCGGCTCGATCGAGCTCGACGTCCGTCGCCGCGCCAACACCGCCCAGCAGCAGTTCACCCGCCCGACCGGCGAGTAAAACGCTTAAGCCGTCCACACCGATCCATCCCTCAAAGCCCCGGGGCGAATCGCCCCAGGGCTTTTTCTGCGCGCTCCGGACCGATCCAGACCTCTCGACATCGATCGCGGCCTCGTCGTCGAATCGTTCATGTGGGCGGATTCATCTTGCCCAATTCGCCCGTTCCGCCGAATTCCGTTCTTCATGATTTGGTCAAAAGAGGGGTCGTACCGTTTTCTCCGGTCTTAGGAGATCTTTGGGTCATTCTTTGGTGGGACGGCGTCCGATTCCTAGGAATCAGAGAGGTAA
>JAYUFP010000642.1:0-4512 GCA_043738665.1 Isosphaeraceae bacterium | reverse complement strand
TGGCTAGGAAATGGCTGATGACGGATGGCTGATGACGGATCGGAAAGAGCGAATGCGACGTTTTCCCGCCGGTTTTCTCGCATCGGTCATCGGCCATTTGTCATCCGCCATCGCTTTTCTCCGGGAAACTTCCCGGACAGACTCTGAGTCACTCGACCTCGAGGACCTTGCCTTCGGGGGTGATCCGGGCCTCGCGGATTTTTCCGGTCTTTGGGACGCGGCCGCGGATCTCGTAAGAGTGAAGTTTTCCTTCGGCGTCCACGTTCTCCCAGGCGTCGCTGAGGGAGACGCCGGGCAAGGTCTTCTTGGCCGCCTGGCTCACATTCTTGGGGACTTCCTCGATGGCGACGGTCTTCTTTTTCAAGCCGGGAGGTTTGTCCCAGTCGCCGCATCCCGAGGAGGCCGGGAGCAACAACGCGACGACGACAGCGCCCGCCGCGGTCCAACCGGCCGTGAAGGCCCGGGACGGCTTAATAGTCATTGCCGATCACTTCCCCGAGGGCCCGGGTGCTGAGCGCGGTATAGACTTTGTAGTTGATCGTGTTGGGGAGCCAGCGGACGTGCCCGTCGGCGTAGAGGAAGTTCGCCCCTTTGGTGTGGGGGCCGTGGAACAACGTGGTGTCGCCGGTGTTGTCGCTGGGCCCTCGCCCTTCGCCGGTGTGCCCCAGGGTCATTCCGGAGCCGTCCTCGGTGACGCAGGCGCCTCCGCCGTCGGGGTCTCCCCCGGTCGCCCAGTTGCACGACCAGAATGACGAGCCCGGTATGGTCCCCACCCAGGTCGCCTTGCCGCGCCCGTAGTTGGCCTGGGTCGAGCGCTCGCCGACGGCGAGCGTGTTGCTCAAGCCGTCCTTGATTTTGGACAAGGGGACCGAAACGTTCCGGAAGAAGAGGCCGTTGCCGTCGACCCCCGGCTCGCCGACCCCGAACACGCCGACGTAATTCGCCCCGGGCACCTCGCAGATGTCATGAAGGTTCGTGATGATCGTGTCGTTGCGGGCGATGACCGTCCCCCCCGTCGCCATCCAGGTCCGCGGCATGTCGTCCGAAGGGCCGAAATAGGCCTTGAGCGTGACGGTGCGGGTCGTCACGTGAGCGACGTCATCGATGCGCACCTGGAAATTGATTTGATTGTACAGAGGCTTCTGTTCGACCTGCGGCAGGATCATCGCGGCCCAGCCCCAGCCCGCGCCGGTCTCCGCCTGATTTTTCGCGTCCCAGTTCGAGACGTATCCCGGCGGGAGGGTCCGGTGGGTCTGCTCGTAATTGTGCAGACCGAGACCGATCTGTTTCAAGTGATTGGAACACTGGGCCCGCCGTGCCGCCTCCCGGGCGCTTTGAACCGCGGGCAGCAGCAGCGCGACCAGGACGCCGATGATCGCGATCACGACGAGAAGCTCGATCAGCGTAAATCCTCGATGTCGTCGCATCGTCAACTCCTTAAAAGCCGCGGCGGAGGCGCCGACACGGACGCCAGTCGTCTTCAATGACCGGATCAAGACAAGATTACCGCGAGAAGGCCGCCCGCCACAGTCAAATTTTCCAAGTCCCCACAGGCATCCATCACCCTCGAAGCGGGAAGGGCATCGGGCCGGCCCTGTTTTCCGTGAATTGAAAGCGGGACGATGCTTTCAGCCGATCGCATCATAAGGCATCCGTCGAGAGCTTACGCACACGTGACAACCGGATCTTACATCAAGTTTATAGGAAACAACAATCTGGGAAAATAACGCATTTTTTTTGTTTGGTTTTGAGCGAACGGTTGTTATTGTCAACCCGCTTAGATGCACTGTTGAACTCAGAGCCGGATTCTCAAACCATCATTTGGACGGCTTTCGTCGCCGAAATTCGCCAGATTTGAGCATTTTCCGCGTTTAATGGCGATTCGGGGTTGAACGATCGTCGTCCGATAATGGCGATTCGGGGTTGAACGATCGTCGTCCGAATGCCGCGTTCAATGCCTTCGAGGCACGCGGGGCTTTCCGTCCGCGTTTTTATCCGCTTGATTTCAATTCGCAAGCGGACGTTAATCGGGGTCACTGACGGCAGAGCTCGGGGGGATTGTCGCCTTGCCTCCGTCCGAACCGGGGCCGGGCTCTGCGGAATCATCGACAGGGATCTGAGCCGGCACCCAATTGTTTAAGGAACCCCCTCATGAAGAATGTGACGATGTTTTCACGCTTCAAGTTCGGCGGCGGTGCCGATTCCCCGAGGCCGAAACTCCGACTCCGCGACGGACGCGCGAGGGACCGCCGGTACCCCCTCGCCGTCGAGGCGGTGGAAGACCGCACGATGCTCTCGTTCGCCGTCGGGTTGAACGTCCCCGGGTCGAGCCTCGTCCCCGACCTGACCAACGTGAACAGCGGCTTCGGGTTCGTCCCGCCGGACACGCAGGGGGCGATCGGGCCGAACCATTTCGTCGAGATGACCAACGGCACGTTCTCCATCTACAACAAGACCACCGGCGCGTTGATCTCGAGGATTGGGCAGACCCAGTTCTGGGTCAACGGCGGGATCACCGGCCTGAGCACCAACCCCGCAAGCGGCATCGGCACCGGCGACGACCGGATCCTCTTCGACACCGACAGTAACCGCTGGTTCGCCGCCGCGTTCGACACCGCCGCGACGAACAACCGCGTCCTGATCGCCGTCTCGGCCACGACGGACCCCACCGGCGTCTGGAAGGCCGTCGCCACCACGATGAACGCGCCCACCGCGTTCGCCGACTTCCCGACGTTGGGGATCGACCACGACGGCGTTTACGTGACCACGAACAATTTCGCGGGCTCCGTTACGGTAGGCATCCTGGTCGTGCCCAAGGCCGACCTGCTCTTGTCGACGCCGACGATCGCCAACAAGACCATCTTCTCGAACATCGACCCGAACACCACGGGGTTCACGGTCCAGCCGGTCGTCAACCTCGACAACGGGAGCTTCCCGCACGCCTTTCTCTCGTCGTTCAACGGCGTCAACCTCAAGCTCACGACCGTCACCGGCAGCGTCACCTCGCCGACGCTGAACACGTCCCCCTTCGGCGGCGGCTTTATCGGCGTTTCGGGCAACGTCAACACGGTCAAAGCGAGGCAGTCGGGCGGGCCGAACACGATCGATAGCGGCGACACCCGCTTCAGCGGCAACGTGATCCAGCAGCAGGGCTGGATCTGGGGCGTGAACACCAACACGCAGACGACCGGCGTCACGACCCACGAGGTCGCGACCTGGTACCGGATCAGCGCGACGACCGGGGCGCTCGCGGAGACGGGCATCATCGGCAACGGCGACACGACCCACGACTACATCTACCCGTCGATCTCCGTGAACCCCACCGGCGACGTCCTGGTCGGCTACACCCAGACGGGCACGAGCCAGTTCGCCGGCACCGGGTTCTCGGTCGGCAAGTTCAACGGCACCACCACGACCTTCGGCGCCGCCAACCTCACGAAAGCCGGCACCGGTGCCTACAACATCACCTTCGGCAGCGGCCGTAACCGCTGGGGCGACTACACCGCCACGACCCTCGATCCCACGGACCCGGGGACCTTCTGGACGATCCAGGAATGGGCGTCGGGCGACGCCCCCTTCGGCGCGGGCAACCCTGGCAACTGGCACGAACAGATCACCCAGGTCGGCATCGCCCCCACGGTCACCGGGGTCACGTCGACCACCGCCAACGGCACCTACGGCGCCGGTTCGGTCATCAACGTCACGGTCAACTTCGACCTCCCCGTCGCGGTCACCGGCACGCCCACCATCGCCCTGAACACCACCGGCGGACCCGCGGGCGTCGCGAGCTACGTCTCCGGCGGCGGCACCAACTCCCTGACCTTCTCCTACACCGTGCAGGCCGGACAGTCGAGCCCCGACCTCGATTACACCACGACCGCCGCGCTCACCGGCACCATCACCAACAAGTCCGTCGCGGCGGCCGCGGCCACCCTCACGCTCCCCGCCCCGGGCGCGGCGGGCTCGCTGGGCGCGAACAAGAACATCGTGATCAACACGGCGACGACCACCGGGATCACCAACGTGACGTCGTCGACGGCCGACGGCTCTTATAAGGCCGGTGCTTCGGTCTCGATCCAGGTGACGTTCGCCGCCCCGGTGACTGTCGCGGGCGGGACGCCGACCCTGGCGTTGAACTCCGGCGGGACCGCGAACTACTCCTCGGGCAGCGGGACGGCCACGCTGACATTCACCTACACGGTGGGAGCGGGCCAAAATTCGTCGGACCTCGACTACACATCGACCTCGGCGCTCGCCCTCAACGGCGCGACAATCGTAGACGGCTCAAGCAATAATGCCGTTTTGACACTAGTCGCCCCCGGCGCGGCGGGTTCACTGGGCGCGAACAAGAACATCGTGATCGACACGGTGGCGCCGGCGGTCGCCAACGTGACCTCGACGACCGCCGACGGCACGTACGGCACAGGCGCGACGATCGTCATTACGATCGGGTTCAGCGAGGCGGTCTTCGTCACCGGAGTGCCGACCCTGGCGCTGAATTCCGGCGGGACG
>JAYUFP010000641.1:0-4522 GCA_043738665.1 Isosphaeraceae bacterium | reverse complement strand
AGCCTCTCTTCGCGATCCGAAAAATGCACCACCCCGGAATCCATCATGAGCCAATCGAGAAACCCGCTCCGGACCCTTGATCGCCATCGGATTTGGTTGATTCTCTCTCTGATTCCTCGGCGATCTCGGCGGTTAGTCCGTGTTTCGCGCGGCTTGCCGATGGACTTTGCAATCCTCCCGCCCGATCGTGTGATAGCGTTGTGCGTTGCGAAACGTCACGGCATTCGCCCGAGATTTGGACCGGAGGCCATTCTCCCATGCGTGCGATCATTCGTCCCGCCATGATTTTCGGGCTCGCAGCGTTATTGAGCGTCGCCCCCGCCTGCACGGCGACCGCCGGCCACAAGTGGGGCAAGTCGGCTCCGGCCGCCGGCGCGAACGGCGCCCAGCGGCGGATCTCTTTGCGACCGTTGTACGACCCCGCCCGCACCAAGAAGTTCTACCTCGGCGGCTACGCGGGAGCGAATTACACGCCGAGCGGTCCGGGAACGTTGATGTACCCCTCGACTTACAAGCAGGCCACGAACCTCGGCCCACACTCGACATTCAACTTCCCTTGGCACGGAAATTGACGTCGGAGAAAGCGAAAATCCCGACGGTTCCGCTTGGACTCGGGTCGATCCTTCCGTTTAAGATTCCTGATAGAATGATGTCGAGGAGACCGTTGACGCCGCTTCGGCCGGTTGATCGGGCGGAATCATCCTCGCAAAGGACAGCCTGAATCATGGCATCAGGGTCGGCGGTGATCCGGATCGGGATCGTCGGGGCAGGGCAGATCACGCGGAGTCGCCATCTGCCGGGGTTCCGCGCCCTGCCGGGGGTCGAGGTGGTCGGCGTCTGCAACTTGCGCAGGGATTCGGCTTCACGGTTCTCTCGCGAATACGGCATTCCCAAGGTGTTCGGCACCTGGGAAGACCTCGTGGAAGACCCCGACATCGACGCCGTGGTGATCGGCGCCTGGCCCAACCTCCACTGCCCCGTCACGCTCGCCGCGTTCGACGCCGGTAAGCATGTGCTCACACAAGCACGAATGGCGATGAACGCGCGCGAGGCGCAACGGATGTACGACCGCTCGAAGGAGGTTCCCGAACTGACCGCGATGATCGTCCCCAGTCCGTACGGGTTGACGGGTGACGAGTTCGTGCGGGAGTTAATCGGCAAGGGGTATCTTGGAACCTTGCGCGAGGTTCACGTCCACGGCCTCAACGGCGATCTCGCCGACCCCAAGACGCCGCTGGGATGGCGACAGATCGCCAAAAACTCGGGCTTTAATATGCTGATGCTCGGGATCTTGAACGAGACGGTGTCGCGCTGGGTGGCTCCGACCAATCGGGTGATGGCTTATGCCTCCAAGCACATCGGCCAGCGGATCGACCCGGAAACGGGCAAGCCGGGGAAGGTCGGCACGCCCGACAGCGTGCAAGTGCTGACGACCCACGAAGACAACTCGATTGGAGTTTACCGGCTGAGCGGGGTCGTCCGCCATGATCATTCGATCGGGGTCGCGCTCTATGGCAGTGACGGGACGTTGATCTATGACCTGCTCAACGACGAGATCCGCGGGGGACGCAAGAACGACCCGGGGTTGGAAGTCCTGCCCATCCCCGATTCGCTCCGAGGCGGATGGCAGGTCGAGTCCGACTTCATCGAGGCGATCCGCGGCGAAAGGCCGGTCACCCACACGACGTTCGGGACGGGCGTCCGCTACATGCAATTCACCGAAGCCGTGGCGCGAAGCTCGCGGCACCAGCATCCGGTGTTGTTGCCGTTGAAAGAGTTCTCGAATCCGAGTTTGTGAATTTCAGATCGGATCAAGCCGCCGTGAAACTCTCGTTCCCACAGTCCTCCGTGGGAATGCCGTCTTCGACGCTCCGCGTCGTCCGGTTCCCTAACAAAATGCGGACGCGGAGCGTCCCGGACGGCATTCCCACGGAGGACCGTGGGAACGAGTTGTTGTTCCGAGAGGGTCCGGGTTGAAGGGTTGAAAGCCGCTCACACTTCGTCCTGTTCCCTCAGCTTCGCCAGCACGCTCAAATCCTCAAGCGTCGTCGTATCGCCGGTGCTTTCCTTGCCGGCGGCGACGTCCCTCAGCAATCGCCTCATGATCTTGCCGCTTCGGGTCTTGGGCAAAGAATCCGTGAAACGGATCTCGTCGGGTCGGGCGAGGGCTCCGATCTCCTTCACGACGTGGGCGCGGAGTTCCTGGCGGAGGGCCTCGAACTGCTCTTTTGAGAGCGAGTGGCCGGATTCAATCGTCACGAAGGCCGAGATCGCCTGCCCCTTGAGGTCATCGGGCTTGCCGACGACGGCGGCCTCGGCGACTTTCGGATGGCTGACCAGGGCGCTCTCGATTTCCATGGTCGAGAGCCGGTGCCCGGCGACATTCAAGACGTCATCGACGCGGCCGAGGATCCAGTAGTTGCCGTGCTCGTCCTTTCGCGCTCCGTCGCCCGTGAAATAACAGCCGGGAACCTCGCTCCAGTAGGTTTGCCGGTAGCGGGAATCGTCGCCCCAGAGGGTCCGGAGCATCGCCGGCCAGGGCTGCTTGATGACGAGGAAACCCCCCTGGTTGACACCCACTTCCTTGCCGTCACGCGTGACGATCGCCGGGACGATGCCGGGCAGCGGGCGCGTCGCCGTTCCCGGAGTCGTGGCGATCGCGCCGGGGAGCGGTGCGATCATGATCGCGCCGGTCTCGGTCTGCCACCACGTATCGACGATCGGGCAGCGCTCGCCGCCGATCACGCGGTGATACCACATCCAGGCCTCGGGATTAATCGGCTCACCCACCGTGCCGAGCAGTCGCAAGCTCGACAGGTCGGACTTCTTCGGGAACTGCTCGCCCCACTTCATGAAGGCGCGGATCGCGGTGGGGGCGGTGTAGAGGATCGTCGCCTTGTAGTGCTCGATGATCTGCCAGAACCGGCCTTCGTCGGGCCAGTTGGGCGCGCCTTCGTACATCACGCAACTCGCGCCGTTGGAGAGGGGGCCGTAGACGAGGTAGGAGTGGCCCGTCACCCAGCCGATGTCGGCGGTGCAGAAGTAAACGTCGTCTTCCTTGAGGTCGAACACCCATTTCGTCGACACGGTCGTGCCCACGAGGTATCCGCCGGTCGTGTGCAAGATCCCCTTCGGCTTACCGGTCGAGCCCGAGGTGTAAAGGATGTAAAGCGGATGCTCGCTGTCGAGCGGTTCAGGAGGGCAGTCAGCCGAGGCGTCGGCCATCAGGTCGTGCCACCACTTGTCGCGTCCGGTGTTAAAGGCGATGTCGGTGCCGGTCCGCTTGAAAACGACGACGTGCTCGATGGTCGGGCATTGATCCGCGGCGCCGTCGGCGTGGGTCTTGAGCGGGACGACCTTGCCGCGACGATACCCTCCGTCGGCGGTGACCAGCACCTTCGCCTTGCAGTCCTGGATTCGTCCCGAGAGCGCCTCGGCGCTGAACCCGCCGAAAACCACCGTGTGCGGAGCCCCGATCCGGGCACACGCCAGCAGCGCGACGGCCAATTCGGGGATCATCGGCATGTAAACGGCGACCACGTCCCCCTTCTTGACCCCTAGACTTTTCAGGACGTTCGCGAACTTGCTCACTTCGTGCTGGAGGTCGCGATAGGTCAAGACGCGGCGGTCGCCCGGCTCGCCTTCGAACAGGATGGCGGGCTTATCGCCGCGGCCGTCGGCGACGTGGCGGTCGACGCAATTGTGGGAGGCGTTCACGGTCGCGCCGACGAACCATTTCGCGTGAGGCGGGGTCCATTCGAGAACCTTCGACCACGGCGAGAACCAGTCGATCGCCGCGGCCTGTTCGGCCCAGAAGACTTCGGGGTCGTCCTTCGCGCGATTCCAGAGGGCCTCGTACTGTTCCATCGAGGCGACGTGGGCCTTCTTCGCGAACTCGGCAGGCGGAGGAAACACCCGGGACTCGGTCAGAACGCTGGTGATCGATCCCTGGCTTTGGTGCTGTTCGGGCGTCATGACGCGGGCTCCGCGATCGGTTCGAAATCAGGGCGGCTCGGGCTCATCGAGCGGGAGTGAGTCCTGGATCTTAAGGGGAGGTAGGGGGGGAGTCAACATGGCGAGGAGTTTGGATCAGGGCAGCCGCTTTGGAGTGGGGTGGTAGGTGCGCCAATGGATTCTGGCATTGTCTCCATTGCGCGTTCGTCTTCGCACTGAGGAACGCTGACGAAATCACTTCCCGATTGGTGAGTCACAAGAACGGTCCTGGAGGACGTCTTGATTCTTCACCCCGAAGGGGTGGGACAGGAAAGCCCGGGGCAACGCCCCGGGTTCGTCGAGGAACACGAAATCCCCAGCCCTGAAAGGGCGGAACAGGACAAGCTGCCGGCTTGATGCACCAGCCCACTCGTCTGTTTCGCCCTTTCAGAGCGAGTTTCCGGGGCCGTGGATCGGTACCCGGGGCGTTGCCCTCGTTATACTACACAAGTCCTAAGTCTTTATAAAATAGGGATTTATCCAGTTTGTTCTGCAAATATTCCGCGCATGTACAGTAGATTTACACTAT
>JAYUFP010000640.1:0-13315 GCA_043738665.1 Isosphaeraceae bacterium | reverse complement strand
CGCCGAAGGGGTGGGACGGGAAAGCCCGGGGCTGTGGAGATGAAAAATTGGGTTTGATCGGCGAGTTTTTGTGGCGCGCGATCCGGTTCCGTCCGTTTGCAAGCCGTGTTATCCGCGGAAGCCATCCGCAGATCGCCTTCGGTCGCGGAATTCAGTCGGACGA
The DNA here is from genome assembly GCA_043738665.1 of Isosphaeraceae bacterium. GTDB lineage: Bacteria > Planctomycetota > Planctomycetia > Isosphaerales > Isosphaeraceae > JAYUFP01. Next base: position 13,152 of record JAYUFP010000640.1, on the reverse strand, counting down.
ATCCTCAGACGATCGCCCTCGCCCCGGGACTCCGGGGAGAGGGTAAGGGGTGAGGGGTCCGGTCCTGGAATGACCCGGCCGGCGCGTCCGATGTTTCGAGCGAAACGCAAGCCCCTCACCCCTCCCTCTCCCCGCAAGGGTGCGCCAACGGATTCTGGCGGAGTGGTCTTCGCCCTGAAGGGGCGACACAGGACAGCCCGGGGCATCGCCCCGGGTGACGAGACAAGACGAAAGATTTCAGCCCTGAAAGGGCGGAACCTGATCGCCGAGCAGCAACGGGAATTGTCCCGCCCCTTCAGGGCTGAGGTTTTGGGCGCTTCGGGCAACCCAGGGCGTTGCCCTGGGCTCTCCTGTGTCGCCCTTTCAGGGCGAAGACGAACGCGCAATGGAGACGATGCCAGAATCCATTGGCGCATTGGCGCACCCTCGATGGCAGTCGTCTGGACGAATCGCGAGTAATCCTGTATGACCCTCGGCAACGTTTGGTCGCGGCCGGATCGAGTGCATGAATGTCGCGAGGATCGCCTGCCGGCCTGACCGCGGCGATGCGACCGGAGGGGAGGGCCGGATCCATGAATTTCTCCAGACTGCTCCGCGGCCCGGCCGGACTCATCGGGATGCTGGCGATGATCTCCGGCATCGAACTCTATGTCGCTCGTCATCAAGAGCGGTTCATGACCCATCAGGCGTCGGCCTGGAAGAACGTCAGCCGGGGCTTCGGGGACGCCGCGGGCTGCGAGGTCGTCGCGATGGGAGACAGCCTCGTGAAGCACGGCGTGGTCTCGCCCGTCGTCGAAAGGAAGCTCGGGCATGGTCGGCGCGCGTACAACCTCGCACTCCCCGGCGGGTCGGCTCCCGCCGACTACTTCCTGCTCCGCAGGATGCTCAGCCGCGGGATCAAGCCGCGGGTCATTCTCGTCGACGGCGAATTGCTCGGGGTCGACCCTCTCTCAAGGGCCGGGGTCTGGCCGGCGTTCCTCAACGTCAGAGAGCTCGCCGAAATGTCCTTGGCGGTACGAGACGCCGATTACTTCCTGAGGACGGGTCTCGAACTCCTGTTGCCGACCTTCCGCGCCCGGGCCGAGATCCGTCAGAGTGTGATCGCGGCTCCGGACGGGAAGTTCTTCGAGGAGTACCGCTCGATCGTCGTGCTCTGGAGGAACTGGAAGCGGAACGGCGGCTCCCAGGTGCTCCCCCAGCGCGACGACCTGGCCGGTCCCGACCCGCGAACGGCGGAGCTCCAACAGTCAAACTACGCGCCCGGTCGTTGGGAGTGCGCGCCGCTGAATGCGCTTTACATGAATCGGTTTCTCAACCTGGCCGCTCGGAACGGAATCGACGTCGTCTGGCTCCTGCCCCCGGTTCACCCCGAAGTGCTTGCCAGACGAATCCGCGGCGGCTGGGCGTCGTCTCACGAGGATTTCGTAAAAGGGCTTCAAACGAAATACCATCGCCTGACGATCGTCTCCGGTTGGAAGGCGAACTATCCCCCGGCGGCTCTCGCCGACGTGACCCACCTGAGCCGCACCGGCGCGATCGCCTATAGCGACGCTCTCGGGGACTATCTTCGGCGGAAGCTCGACGGCGAGAACCCGTCGCGAATCGTCGATCTTCCCCGATACGACCGTAGCGCGGCCGAGGCGCTCGCGGCGGCGTCAACGGTGGAAGATGATCATGAATCCGGCCGGATCTTGAATCGGATGAACGACCAGCGCCAAGCCCGGCTCAAAGGTCCGACGCGACGCTGAACGGCGAATCCGCAACGGACTCCATTCCTAACGTCGCACGATCGGCTACCTTTTCCAGGGCCGCGCGGAGGGCCGTGGAGGCGACGTCACGAGATGCGTATTCCCGCATCCGATCGCGACAGGCGCGGCTGAGGTCGGCGTGCTCTTCGGGGCGCGACGCGACGCGATCGCTCGCCAGAAAGGCGTCGCGAAGGTCGGACCACACGAGGCGATATCGCGACGTCTCGAGCCGCTTTTCCGGGTCGTTCGGCCAGTGCGTCGGCTCGGGATGAGAGCGGGGGACAAACGCCACGGTGTCGTCGATGTAATCCGCCATCGCGGTATGGTCGGGAGCGATCGCGGGACGGCCGCCGGCCAGCGATCGCATCAACGGAAGGCAAGCGCCCTCGGCATGACTGGCGTTCACGTAAAACGCCGAGACGCGGTGGAGTTCGGTTAACTGCTCTTCATTGAGGAACTCGGTGATCACCACGACCCGGCAACGGTGCGAGACGCCGAGCGATCGGTAGGCCGCGCGCAGCTTATTCATCGCGTCGTGTTCGCGAACCCGGTTGGTCACCAGCTTGATCACAAGCGTGACGTCGGGCCGCTCCCGGAACGCGTCGAGGAACGCGGTGAGGATGTCCCGGAAATTCTTCCGCTCGTCGCCGAAATTGAGGATCGTCAGGTAGACGGGTCCGCCGCCGAGGGTCAATTCGCCCGAAGGCGACAGCGGGTCAATGACCGCGAGCGGTTCCCGCCCGACCATGGCGAGTGCCCGCACTTTCGCCCCCGTGACCTTCTCCAGGGCTTCCGGGCTGAGCCACCGTCGCACATGTTTACGGTAGCCTTCCCTCGCGGCGACGAACATCAGCTTGCCGGGGTTCCGGCCTTTGACCCGGGACAGTCCCCCCTTGATCGCGTAAATCCTGCCGACGGTCGCCGGGGAAAGCCACGGGGCGACCCGTCGCAAACCCGCCCGGGCGGCGAGGAACGTCCGGCCTTGCGGGGCGACGTCCGCGACGACTTCCTCATTGTGAGAAATCGCCGAGCCGAGAACCTCATGCCGGCAAACCAGGGTCCACGAATGGGCCGGATCCCAATCGGGCAGTTCGAACGCCGAGGCGAGAAGCGGGATCGGCACCACGGCCACCGGTGCTTTCGTGCCTGCGCGTCGAAAGGCCCGGGCGGTGAAGTCGCAGGCCGTGAGGACGAGGTCCGCGCCCCGCACGACTCTCCGCCAGTTTTGCCGCGCGTCGTTCCCGAGGTCGCGCGAGGGGATCTCGGGGAACTCCCAGAATGGGAACACCACGTTCGGGAGGTTCGGCGACAGATAAACGTCCTGAAGCGGATTGATCGCCAGATGGACGGGCCGGAACCCCTCGGCTTCGGCTTTGGCGGCTGCATGGGCGAGGCGGCTTTCGGGATGGTCGACCGTCCGCAAGACGCCGAACTCCGCCAGAACCGGGCGTAACGCCTCGACCACGAAGTGATAAGAATAAGCGGCAGAGCCCAGTTCGCCGCCGACCCCTCGCGGGTACGAAGTTGTGCTGATCAGGAAAGCGATCGGCCTCGAATCGCCGGGCCCCAACTTGTCACGCGTGCCTTCTTTTTCCCCCCCTTCGCAAGAGGGGGAAAGGGGGCGATCGATTCGGATATTCCGAAAACTCATAAGTCAAATCCCTGCCGTGTCGTCAAGCCGCCATGGTCGAAACCCCCGCCTTCGCCGTCAACCGATCAGGCAAGTCGAGCACGATCCGAGCCACGGCGTCCCAGCGATAGAGCGTGTCGAGGACCTGCCGCGTCGCGACGACCGGTCCGCCATCCCGAAGCGACCGCCAGGCGGCATCGACGGTGTCGGCGTCGTAGGGGTCGAAGTAGTGGACCCCCGGATGATCGAGTTCGCGGAGGGCGCTGTGGTCGCTGGCGAGGACGGGGGTTCCGTGCCGCAACGCGTCGAGCACGGGGAGGCCGAACCCCTCATATAAGGACGGGTACGCCGACCACCCGGCCGTCTGATAGAGGCGGCAAAGCTCGGCGTCGGACACCTTCCCCAGGAACCGCACGCGATGGCCGCGGGCGTCAATTTTCGCATAGGACCGGAGCTTTCTCGACGGCATCAGCCAGCCTGCGGGGCCGACCCACCAGAGTTCGGACCCTTCCGGCAACGCGTCGGTCGTCTTGAACCAATCCAGGAGAAAGAAGGGGTTCTTCCGCGGTTCGAGCGTCGAGACCACGAGCCCGACCTCCGGCCTTCGGACGACCGCCGAGTCATGCAGATGTCGTTCGACACAGAGGCTCGGGCCGCAGGGGGCGACGACGATCTTTTCGGGAGGAAAGTCGCAGAGCCAGCGGGCGTCGGCCTTGGTCGACTTTGAGTCGGCGACCGCGGCGTCGGAGTGCAACAGGTCGCCGGCGAAGAACTCCTGGAACTGGCGGACGTTCCGCGGCGTGTGGGTCCACGGGACGATCAGCGGGGTGAAGTCATGAAGGACACTGACCTCGAACGGGAACCGCCGCACCGAGGGCCGCTGACAACAGAAGAGTCCAAGGCAATCATCGGCAACTCCTGCCTCCGCAAGCGGGACCCGTCGTCCACGCCAGACCGCCTTCGCCCAACGCGCGAGATCCTGGTCCTGCGACCAATCCAGTGAAGGCGAAGGAACGACCTCGTCGTCACCGACGGCGAACCGAAGTTCGCAATCCGGGAGGGCCTTCAGAGCCAGGGCGAGCCGGGCCGTATACCGGCCGATCCCGGTGAGGTGCCGTTCGCAGAGCGGTCCGGCGTCGATGAAGACGGTCCGCAAACGACGTGGACCCACCATGCGGATTGGCTCCTCCCTGAACAAGCCGGGCGGGGATCGATCCTGACCCCGCAGCCTTACCTTATCAAATCCCCGAAAACGGACAAGCCGAGCAAGTCGTCGTCGCGACGGCCATCGTCCGCGGTTATGAACAAAAGCGATTCGTGGGTCCGTTCCGTCTCCCGAGGCTGTCAATCCGGGGATCTTTCTCGTGACGGCGCGGACACCCGAAGCTACCCGAAATCGCTAACGGCTTCGTTCGGGGAAAGGACGAAACCGGGTTTCGTTAACGAAATCTCGTTAACGACGGCGTCGGCTTCGTTCGGGGAAGCGTTCGCCGTCGCAATTGGCTCATCAAAGTTTCACAATTAGTTCGTTTCGGGAGCCGCGCGTGATTTCAAAGAACGTGATCAGATTCTCGGAAAGATGTCGCGTTCAGTTCACTTTACGGTTATGGGTGAACGTCCTCGGTCTTTCCTTCGATACTATCGATTGGAGGACCATTTCGGTGAACGCAATCCGGATTTTGCCCTTGCGGACGGGATGTCGCTTCAATGCTTGAACGCAACTTCACGCCCCTCGTCGTCGCTCTGATGCTCTTCGCGATCATTCATATATTGACGCGGGGACGTAACTTCCGCGCAAACAGACTCATCCAGTTGGGACGAAGGCGTCACAAAGAGGGACACCACGCCGAGGCCGAACGGCTCCTCCGAAAGGCCTTGATATTGCGGGAGGAGTCGGTCGGTCCCGATCATTCCGGGGTCGCGGCCATTCTCAACAGTCTTGGCCTTGCCTGCTCCGCACAGGCCCGCCACGCCGAGGCCGAGGAATACTTCATCAGAAGCCTGACGATCTTCGAGAAGAACCCAGAGAAAGAGCTCGCGAACATGGCGGTCGTACTCGCGAACCTCGGTCAACTTCAGAAGTATCAAGGACGTCTCGCCGAAGCCGAGACGACGAACCGGCGGGCGGCCAAGATCCTTGAGTCCGTTCTGGGGCCGGACCACCCCGATGTGGCCACCGCGTTGAATAATCTGGCCGAGGTTTATCGAGCCCGTGGTCGTTACGCCGAAGCGGAGCCGCTCCTTCGTCGGGCGATCGCGAGCCAGGAAAAACAGACCGGTCCGTACGAACTTGGTTTGACGGCACACCTGAATAACCTCGCAAACACCTGTCGTGAGCTGGGCCGTTATGGAGAAGCGGAGGCCCTTTTTCTCCGCGCGCAAACAATCTTTGAGAAATCATTGAGGCCCGGGCATCCGCGACTGGCAACGGCTCTGAACAACCTGGCCGCCCTTCGCGCCAACCAGGGGCGTCATGAGGAGGCGGAAGCCCTGCTCCGGAAGTCACTCGAAATCACGGAACACGCCTACGGGAAGGGTCACCCGAATACGGCGGACGCGCTGAACAACCTGGCGACGGTCTTTAAGGAACAAGCCCGTTATCCCGAGGCCGAGGAGTTTTACAAACGCGCCCTCGCGATCTGGAAAGCCTCGTTCGGCGCGGAGCACATCGCGACTTTCCGGGCTGAAGGCAACCTCGCCGCCTTGTATTCGGAGAGGGGGCGTTACCAGGAAGCCGGGATCATGATGCGGCGGGCACTCGCCGGGTTCGAAAGGGAGTTGGGACTGGAGCATCGCGAGACCGGGGTTTTACTCGCGGGTCAGGCCGCGATCTCTAGCAGGCTCCGTCGATACGCCGAAGCCGAAGCTATCTACCGTCGTGCGCTCGGCGTGTTCGAAGCGGCGCTCGGGCCAGAGCATTCGACCATCGGCCTTGTCCTGCAGAATCTTGCGAAGACACTCGTGAGGTCAGGCCGTCTTGAGGAGGTTGAGGATTTTTATCGGCGATCGCTCGATATCGGCGAAAAAGCTCTCGGGGCCGACCACCCGAACGTGGCCCTTACTGTCGGCAACATGTCTGACCTTGAAAGACGTCGAGGCAACTATGACACCGCGGAAGCGCTCGGGCGCCGATCGCTCGCCATTTGGGAGAGGCGCCGGACGGAGAAGCATCCGTGGTTCGCGGGGGCTCTCCTCAACATGGCCGAGCTTCGTCTGGCGCAGGGCCGAAACGACGAGGCGGAGACCTTTGCCAACCGGTCGCTACGGATGAACGAGGAGTGCGGTGGACCGGATCAATTACCAGTGGCGGAGAATCTTCAGGTTCTGGCGAATGTCATGCGGGCGACGGATCGCGACGCCGACGCGGTGCCCCTTGAAGCTCGAGCCGCGTCGATCCTCAAGGCGTACGGAATCGATCCCTCAACGGGACTGCCGAGCGAAGACGCCGTGTCATGATCGCCTATCGAAGTCATTGGCCGGGTGTCGCAGTCATACCGGGTGTCAGGCTCCGGAAGAGGTCGAGCCACCCCGCCGTGATCGCGTCGGAGATCGTTTTGCCTTTGCGGTACTCGTCGGCGGATTTGCCCCAGTAGAAGCCGACCCATCCCGAAGCGACCGCGCGCGACGCTTCCAGGAACTCGCGCTGGTCGTCGGCGCCGCACTTCAGGGGAAAGGTCTCCTCGATCACCACGGGCTTGCCTTCGACGGCGAAGCGTTTCAAGACCGTCAGGGCCTCTTCACGCTTCGCCTCGCCGGCTTCGGGGTAGAGATGGACGGAGACGAAGTCGAGGGGGCCGGCGACGACCTTGGGCTCGAACCCGGAGTAGAGCGTCTTCGGACGGCTCGTGCTCCAGTCCGTCATGCCCAGGGTGACGAGGTGGTGCGGGTCGGCCTTTCGCACCGCGGCGGCGAGGGTCGCGATCCACGCCTTCGCGATCTCCTCGCGGGGTCGGCCTTTCGCGTCGAGGTTGATGAACTGGACGTAGCAAAATCCCCCGAACGCGCCTCCGAGCCACTCGCCCGACTTGCGCGCGGTTCCCGACACGACGGGCTCGTTCATCAGGTCGTAGCAGAAGACCGCCGGGCTCTCGACGCAGGTCTCGGCGACGGCCGTCCAGAACCGCGCTTGTGCTTTCCATCGCCCCGCTTCGTCGAGCGCGTCGTACCACGCGGGGGTGTCGCTCTCGCGATAGCAGGCGAGGCCCGTGATGTCGAGCTTCAGCGCGTTTTGATCGGCGACCTTCAAGAGCTTCTTCAGGAGCGCCAGTGATTCCTTGTTCGGCTCGTCGGCGCCCTTCATGAACTTATTGACCTGGAGATGGATGCGGACCACCGCGGCTCCCAGTTCCTTCATCTCGGCGAAGTCTTGCTCGACCTTCGGCCACTCGTTCGCCCAGTAATCTTCCAGGAGCCTGGAGTTCTCGTCGTGATCGTAGTTGAACCCCCAAGGGACGAACCGAGTGCCCCCCGGCGCGACGACAAAACCTGGCGGATGGCCCCTCTCCGCCGGCGCGACCTGGACGGTGTTCGGCGGCGCGGACGTCGCCAGCGCGGCCAGGATCGATAGACAGAGTGACATGGCTTGCTCCTCACCCTCGACGATTTGAAAGACGCCTCGACACACGTTATCACGTCGTTCGGGGATCGAGCCGATCTTCAGTCATGAAAATCGAACGCCCCCCGACCGTGCGGCCGGAGGGCATTTGTCTTGCGGTGTGGTGTTCGCGAATGCGGTGTGCGAGAGATGGGCGGCGAGGAGGGCATGGCGACGGAGCTTGACGCCGGTCGAACGCGGGGCCGCGAGCGGATTCGATGAGTCGAGAAAGCGCAGGCCCCGGTCCGATATGAGACGTTGTGTTCGAGACCGAAGGCTCAGGCGCCGGAGGTCGCGGGGGGCGTCGAGCCGGTGCCCGCGGTGGGCTCGGGCGCCGGGGTCTCGACGTGCTTCTTGCCGGTCGCGGAGACGGAGTATTGGTGGTGGCCGGTCGCCTTGTTCTTGGCTCCCTTCTTGACGAGCTTGCGGGTCTGGAGGGCGTCGAGCGTCTTCTGCTCGGCCTTCTTTTCCGCGGGGTAGCCGGTTTCGCCGGTGCCGTGGACTTTTTTGAGGAGGTCGGTCTGGCTGTCCGTCAGCTTGATGGCGGCGGCCTTCTTCGGCGCGGCCTTCTTCGGGGCGGCCGTCTTCGGGGCGGCGGCCTTCGTCGGCCCCGCGGTCTTGGTTGCGGCGGCGGCCTTCTTCGGCGCGGCCTTCTTCGGAGCTACCGTCTTGGTTGCGGCGGCGGCCTTGGGGGCTGCCGACTTTTTCGGAGCGGCGGCCTTCTTCGGGGCGGCTGCCGCTTTCTTGGGAGCACTCGCGGTCTTTTTCACGGCCATGGTCTCAGATCCTCAGACAAGGATGAATACCCGCGCTGGTCTCCGGACGATTCGAAACGAGGTGATTGGGTCCGGTCAGTGAGGGCTCATGGGACACTATAGCAAACGTGTTGCCGTGGAAAAGACGTGAACCCGTAGGAATTTCGCGATTCACGCAAGAATTTTTCGACACGCGCGCGGACGGCCCGCAAGCTCGCGGTAAACGGACGAGTCGTCGGCTCTCCGCAAGGTGCCCGGCGATCGTCGGCGGGTTTCGCCTCGCGCGTCGCGATGTCATAATGGACATCATCGAACCTGCTTCCGAGGAGCCCTCCGACATGCCCGCCCGACGACTCGCGCTTGCCTTCGTCATCACTCTCGCGACCTCCGCGCCGGCCTTTGCCGACGACCTTTCCATCGACTTTGAACGCGACGTGAAACCGATCTTCGCCAAGACCTGCGTCCGCTGCCATGGCGCGAAGAAACTCCAGGGCGGCCTCGCTCTCGACACGAAAGTCGCGGCCTTCACGGGAGGCGACGACGGCCCCGCGATCGTCCCGGGGAAGAGCGCCGAGAGCCGCTTGTATCGCTACGTCGCGGGCCTCGATGAGGACACCGTCATGCCCCCCGACGGCGATGAACTCCCCGCCGCGCAGGTCGCCACCATCAAGGCCTGGATCGATCAAGGGGCCGTCTGGAACGAGACGAGCGTCGCGAAAACGGGGACCGACCATTGGTCGTTCAAGAAGCCCGCCAGGCCCGAGTTGCCCGCGGTCAAGCAGGCCTCTTGGCCGCACAATGAGATCGACCGCTTCGTGCTCGCGAGGCTTGAAAAGGAGGGGTTTTCTCCCTCCCCCGAAGCCGACCGCGCGACGTTAATCCGCCGCCTCAGCCTCGACCTCACGGGGCTTCCTCCTTCGATCGAAGAAGTTGACGCTTTCCTCGCGGACACTCGCGCCGACGCTTATGAACGGCTCGTCGATCGCCTGCTCGCGTCTCCTCAATACGGCGAGCGCTGGGCGCGGTTCTGGCTCGACCGCGCGCGGTTCGCCGATACCAACGGCTATGAGAAGGACCGCGAACGCTCGGTCTGGCCGTATCGCGACTGGGTCATCCGCGCGTTCAACTCCGACAAGCCCTTCGACCGGTTCACGGTCGAGCAGATCGCCGGCGACCTGCTCCCCAACGCGACGACCGATCAGAAAGTCGCGACGGGTTTTCACCGCAACACGATGGTCAACGAGGAAGGGGGCATCGACGTCGAGGAGTTCCGCTTCGCCGCGATGGTCGACCGAATGGCGACCACCAGCGCGGTCTGGCTCGGCCTGACGATTCAGTGCGCCCAGTGCCACACGCACAAATATGACCCGATCACCCAGCGCGAGTATTACAGCCTGATGGCGTTCCTCAACAACGCCGATGAGCCCGAGCTGGATGTCCCCGACGACGATCAGGTCCGACGACGCGCGGCCGCGGAAGCGGAGATTCGAAGTCTCGAACAGGGTCGGACTCTCCCGGATCTCGAAGAGAAGATCCTCGCCTGGGAAAAGAAACAGCACCCGGTGCGCTGGGATGTGCTCAGACCTTTAAAGATGACCTCGAAGAAACACGCGACGATGACCTTGCGAGCGGATGGCTCGGTGCTCGTGTCGGGTGACAAGCCGAACAACGACGTGTATGAGATCGAGGTCGCGCTCCCCTCGACGAACTTCCAGGACAATCCGACGGCCCTGAGACTCGAAGTGCTCCCCGACCCGAGCCTGCCCGACGGCGGGCCGGGACGCGCGCCGCTGTTCTCGGTGGGTGACTTCCTGCTGACGGAGGTGACGGTGGACGGCATTTACCTCGACCCCAGACCGGACGACCGAAGTGGTTCCCCCACGCTCCCAATCGTCAACTCTCGCGACCCGAACATTTTCAAACCAAAGCCCGATCATGGTCCTGACGTCAGAGAAACGCGAAGGCTCGCACTTGCTGACGCTTCCGCGAGCTACCACGCCGCGGGCCGTCCCGTCTCGCTCGCGATCGACGGGATCACCGACACCGGCTGGAGCGTCGCCGGTGGTATCGGCAAGGCTCACCATGCGGTTTTCAACATCAAGAAGAACCTGGGTTCTTCAGGTCATGGCGCCTCGCCGAGGAAGTTCGTCATCACGCTCCACCAGGAATACATTCACCAGACGACGATCGGCCGGTTCCGTATCTCGACCACGAACGCCAAGCGACCCGTGAAGGCGTCGTCCCTCCCTGCGGACGTCGAGACGACGTTGCTCGTGCCCCGCGACAAGCGGTCTGTGTTGCAGCAATCGTTGATTCGCGACCACTTCCTGTCGGTCACACCCGAACTGGCCGCGCTCAACAAAACCATCGCCGAGAAGCGGGCCGCGCTCCCCAAATATCCCACATCACTCGTCATGCTGGAGCGGAAGCCCGAGCACGCCAGGGTCACGAAAATCCATAAGCGGGGCGAGTTCTTGAAGGAGACCGATCCCGTCGAACCGGGTGTGCCCGCAGTGCTTCACGCGTTGCCGTCGATGGCCTTCAAGAACCGCCTGGGGTTCGCGAACTGGCTCGTCGCCGACGACAATCCACTTGTGGGCCGGGTGATCGTGAACCAGATCTGGCAGGCCGTGTTCGGCCGGGGGATCGTGTCGACTCCCGAAGACTTCGGCGCTCAGGGGTCGAAGCCCTCGCACCCCGAACTTCTCGACTGGCTGGCCGTCGAGTTCCCCTCGCGAGGCTGGAGCCTGAAAGCGTTGCAACGGTTGATCGTCACGAGCTCGACTTACCGGCAGAGTTCGAAGGCGACTCCGGCCTTGCTCGCGAAGGATCCCAAGAACGAACTCCTGGCGCGAGGGCCACGGTTCCGCGTCGATGCCGAGACGGTGCGCGACATCGCGCTGGCGGCTTCGGGGTTATTATCGGAGAAGCTCGGAGGCCCGAGCGTCTTCCCGCCGCAGCCCGAGGGGGCGACGTCGCTCGCCTATGGCGGGAATTCGTGGCAAAACAGCACCGGGGCCGACCGCTATCGCCGCGGACTCTATACCTACCTGAAGCGGACCGCCCCGTACGCCTCGTTCGTCGTCATGGACGGGCCGACGTCGGACACCACATGCGTCCGTCGGGAGCGGTCCAACACGCCCCTTCAGGCGCTCACGCTCTTGAATGACGCCGTGTTCATGGAAGCCGCGCAGGCGCTGGCGAAACGCGTGATTGACCCGAAAGGTCTGTCGACGGAAGAACGCGCGACGATTGCGTTTCGACTCTGCGTGGCGCGCTCGCCCCGGTCCGACGAACTCTCAAGGCTCGTCGCGTTCCACGACCGCCAATTCAAGCGAGCCCGCGAAACCACGAAGGATTCGGAAGCCGAGGTCGCCGCATGGACGTCCGTGGCCCGGGTCCTGTTGAATCTGGACGAGACGATCACGAAGGAGTAGGCCGGTAACGACCCACATGGACGCCGTCCGGGTTGACTTTGGACCGAACTCGGGATCACGACGACCTTCTGGGATCAATCGGAGGCCAAACAAGAAGCATCGCGCGGCAAGGACGATGAGATCGCGGATGTGTGGGCGTGGGTCTCATTTTGTAAAACATACAGAGGAAAGGGGCCGCGCGAGTATTCGGCACGGACGCTGCCACGCTCTCTAACCCCGATAATCGACACGACCCGTCGCCGATGTGGCTTGCGTTGAGATCTGGTATCTTGAAGACTGGCCAATCCGGTCGATGGAGCCAACTGAATCTGATTAGCCGGAACACGCCGCAATTGAGTAGTAGGGATTTCGACCGACATGGCTTTGCCCATCGAAGAAATTGCGATCCGGAATATGCTTTCGTTCGGCGATGAAGCCGAGACGATCCAGCTGCGCCCCTTGAACGTATTGATCGGCAGCAATGGATCTGGGAAGTCTAATTTCATCGAATGTTTAAATCTTTTCGCTGCTCTGCCTGCCAGTCTGAGCGAACATATCAACGATCAAGGAGGCATTTTGAATTGGCTTTGGAAGGGAGAAGAGGTAACGAAAGGGTCGGTGGAGATCAAAGGAAAAATGCGAACTCGTGGATCTTCATCATATTCACACATGATAAGTATCACTAGGATCGAACAGTCTATTCGTGTTGATGATGAAACGATTGAACTGAGCGGAATTCGCGGGGGAAATGCGAGGAAGCCTCTATTTGAGTATGAGGCCGGGGTGCCGTGCCTTCGGGTGACCCGCAAGAAGCTGCTTAGTCACGCAAATTACGATCGGACCGAATCGGCCGTTTGGAGGGACCAGCCCTTTGATGTGCTTGTGGCGATGGAATCACTCTCCCGGTTCTATCGGACCTTCCGTATATATCGCGGGCGTTCGCTAAATCATTCTGGGCCAGCAAAACAGCCGCAACGATTCGAACAATTCAACGACTATCTGTTGCCGG
>JAYUFP010000639.1:0-4523 GCA_043738665.1 Isosphaeraceae bacterium | reverse complement strand
GACCAGCTTCCAGGTCTTGCGGGTCTTCGAGAGCTTCTCGTCGAGCCATTCGGCCTGGATTTTGGCTTGATTCGGGTCGGTCACGGCCGCCGTGCTGTCGAGGACCGCGATGAAGGCGTCGCCGATCTCGAAGCTGTAGACGAGATCCGAGGGAACTCCGCGCGGACCATTCTCGGGGAGAGCGAAGACCCCCCGATAAAGCCAGGGGCCGCGGTCGAGGTACTCGTGGTTTCCGACCGCCGGCATGACCGGGAGCACGTCGAAAACACCCTTCGCTCGCAGGAAAAAATGGTCCCAGTTCGTGCGTTCATTGCCGCGATCGACCAGGTCGCCCGCGATCAGAAGCGCCGAAGCATCGGGTCGGGCTCTCCTTGCCTTCCCCAGCAGTTTTCCCCAGCCTTCGAGGCCGCACTGGGGATCCCCCATGTAGAGCAGGCAGACGTCGGATTTGCCGTGAGGGGGCGTTTTGATGGGAGTCCACCTGGATGCCGCCTCGCCGATCGCATACTCGTAGGACGTCTCGGGGTCGAGCCCTTCGACGCGAGCGACGTGGCGGTTCACGACCGGGTCGTTGAGCAATTCCGGGATCGCGATCGCTTCAAAGTGCGACGAGACGACGCGAATTTTTAAGTCGCCAAACCTTCGGATCTTAACCGCCGAGGTCGTGATCCCGGGAGATGTCCGCCATGTGAAGGTAAGCGAATCGGACGCATCGGCTCCGAAAGAGACGACGACCTGATCGGGTTTCAGTGAGGAGATTTCGTGGGTCTTCCAGACGCGTGCGTGGGCCAGCATCGTCGCGTGGCGTCGGTCATGATCGGTACGGATCAGGGCCACGTTTTTCAACGTGCCGGGCCAGTCGGAGATGGGTCGACCGCCGATTCGTTCGAGGCACTCTCCAGGCGAGGCGGTCGAAATTTGCCAGCCGTCCGGATCGGACAATTCGACCCCGCGGGGAGCGCCGTCAAGCGATCGCACCAGGACGGCGTAATGGGCGGGAGGGGACCGGTCCAGGCCGTTCACGCCGAGTCGTACAGAACCCGCGGGATACGTCCTGCGGTAGAGGTCCCAGGTGATCCTCTCGTCGCGAAGGGTGGCTTCCGTGAAGATGAAACCGAGGTCGTCGAGCCAGAATGGTTTCGAACCGCGAGGGGCCGCGATGTACACGTCGGCTGGGGATTCGACCCGGAATTCGAGATAGCCCCGCGCCAAGGCGTCGCGCTCGGTACGATTTAAGACCGCGAGCACGCGATCGGCCCGTGAGGCGATTTCGGTCAGGTCGCCGGGGGAAAAAGTCCTGCTGAGCCGCTTGCCGGCGGCCTGGAGGGCGTCTCGGGCGCTCAGGGGTTCGACGACCGTTCGTGTCGAGGTCCACGAGCCCAAAAGGATTGCCAAGGCGGCGGTCAAGACGTGATTTCGTCGTCGATGTTCGCGTGAACCATCCATGATCCCACCTCCTATGTCGGCATTCCCGCAAGCGGCGCTCTTTCATAACGCATTCTTCGGCAGGCTCAAAGAGAGGTTCGTCTGAGAGGGCGTGTCGATGGCATCCGCAACGCGCTTGCGCCGGGACAGGAAATGGCTTTCCTTGTGTCGTCGATCTCAATGGGAAAACCGTGATCCCAGGAATATTCTTGCGCGGGAGAGACCGTTGTGCCAATATTATTGACCGTTCCGACGAAATCCTGAGGTATCCCGCGCGGCCGGTCGATCGCCCATGACGACCGTCGTTCGCGGGTCTTCAATTTCGTTCGGAGGAAGCGCCCGTGTCAACGTCCACGAAGTGTCCCTACTGTGCCGAGGAGATCCAAACTGAGGCCGTCAAGTGCAAGCATTGCGGGAGCTGGCTCACGGGTCACCCGGACGTCGCCCCGGTCGTGCAAGCGGCTTACGGTTCCGGGCCGATGGCCTCGCGGCGACTCACCCGGTCGACCTCCGACCGGATGCTCTCGGGAGTCTGCGGCGGGCTCGGCCGGTATCTTGGAATCGACTCGACGCTCGTGCGAATTCTCTTCGCCGTCGCGACGTTTTTCTCGGCGATCTTCCCCGGGATCGTTCTCTACATCATCATGAGCTTCGTGATCCCTAACGACGATTCGCTCACCGTTTGAGAGGGACCTCGCGGGCGCCGGATCGGGGTGGGGACGATTTGAAAACTCGGTCCGAGATTTGCTATCACACGTCGCTCGATTCCGACCCATCGTTCCAACGTTCCAGCCACACCTGCGAGGCCCCATGCCGACGATCAAGAGCTTGCAGCCAGGTTCCCCCGAGCCGCTGGGATCGACCGTGTCCGCCGAAGGAATTAACTTCGCGGTCCAGTCCGCGGGGGCGACGAAGCTCGAGCTCTTGCTCTTCGACAACATCACCGACACCAGGCCCAGCCAGGTGATCCCGCTCTCGCCGACATCGAACCGCACGGGCGACATCTGGCACATCTTCGTGGAAGGCTTGCCTAACCGCACCCTTTACAACCTTCGGGTCGATGGCCCTTACACGCCTGGCGTCAACGGCACGCGCTATAACCCGCACAAGACGTTGATCGACCCTTACGCGAAGGCGATCTCGGGAGACTTTTATTGGCAGTCGGGAGACGCGCTGGGGTATGACAACACCGACCCGAGCGACATGGACCGGCACCTCAAACCCGGCACCGTCGATAACGTCTCGGGAGCGCCGCGCTGCGTCGCCTATCGCTCGGACTTCGACTGGGAGGACGACCAGCACCCGGATATCCCGATCGAATCGTCGATCATTTATGAAGTCAACGTCCGCGGGTTCACCCGCCACCACTCATCGGAGAGCGACCTCGCCGGGACGTACCGGGGCTTCATCGAGAAGATCCCCTATCTCAAAGACCTCGGCGTCACGGCAGTCGAGTTCCTTCCGATTTTCGAGTTCGACCAGTTCGACGGACCGTTTCGCGACCCGTTAACCGGCGAACGTCTGGCCAACGCCTGGGGATACAACACGGTCGCGTTCTTCGCTCCCGAGAGTCATTACAGCTACTACGGCAAGCTCGGTTCACAGATTGACGAGTTCAAGATGCTCGTTCGCGAGCTCCATAAGAATAAGATCGAGGTCATTCTCGACGTGGTGTTTAATCACACGCGCGAAGGGAATCATTTCGGACCCACCATCAGCTTCAAGGGCCTTGATAATAATATCTATTATATGCTCACGCCTGATCCTCAGTTTTATAATGACTGGACGGGCTGCGGCAACACGATGAACTGCAATCACCCGGTGGTCCGGAAGTTCATCCTCGACTGCCTGCGGTACTGGGTGACCGAGATGCGGGTCGACGGCTTCCGGTTCGACCTCGCGGCGGTGTTCGCGGTCGACGTCGACCAGCAGGAGAAGGGGAAGACGCCGATCATTCATGAGATCGAATCGGACCCGGTACTCTCGCGGATCAAGTTGATCGCCGAACCCTGGAGCATCCGCCAGTACCGGCTGGGGTCGTTCTCGGACAGGCGCTGGGCGGAGTGGAACGGGAAGTTCCGGGATACCGTGCGACAATGGGTGAAGGGGGACGCGGTGGCGAACGACCTGGCCAGCCGAGTGGCAGGCTCGTATGACCTGTTCGTCGGCGGCGAGGAAGACGAGCGGTCGCCGTTCCACAGCATCAACTTCGTGACATGTCATGACGGCTTCACGCTCAACGACCTTGTGACATATAACGACAAGCACAATATCAAGAACGGTGAGGATAACCGCGACGGGGCGAACGACAATAATTCCTGGAACTGCGGCCACGAGGGGGAAGTCGTCACGTCCGACCTTCCCGAACCCGAGAGGCTCAAGATCGAGCAGCTTCGCAGGCAACAGATCAAGAACCTTTTATCTCTCCTCTTCCTCTCGCAAGGCACGCCGATGTTGCTCTACGGCGACGAGATGCGGAGGTCCGCCGGTGGGAACAACAACACCGTTTTCCAGGACAATGACCTCAACTGGATCAACTGGCAGCACTCGCGAACGCACGCGGACATTCTGCGGTTCACGAAGCTGATCATCGCCTTTCGCAAGCGTCATTCGATCGTGAGGCGGTGGCGTTACCTGACCGGCGATCAGGTCGACACGCCGGTACTCCGGAACATCAGCTGGCACGGGATCAAGCCGGGCGCCGCCGACTTTTCGGGTTCCTCACGCTTCATCGCCTGGATCCTCGAAGCGTTCGAGACCGAAGACCGCGGCGACGTGCCGATTTATGTGGGCACGAACACGTTCTGGGAAGAACTCACGATCGAACTCCCCGCCGTGAAAGACCGGCGCTGGTATCGGGTGGTCGATACGGCGCTTCCCGTCGGCGAGGACATCGTCGCAGAGGAGGAAGCTTTCTTCCTGCCGGAATCAAAATATGTCGTGAGGCCCCGAACGACCATCGTCTGCATCGCGCGTTGAACGGACGAATCCGCGACCGCTCGGGAATCCGTTCACGATTCGACTTAGGAACCGCGAAAAAATAACTTGAGCAAATCCACGTCTGTTGCTGGGTGCCACGTGGTTCGGTACTCCGAACC
>JAYUFP010000638.1:0-4528 GCA_043738665.1 Isosphaeraceae bacterium | reverse complement strand
CCGTTCCGCGGGAGTGGACGAACAAAGAAAATATGATTGCTTGCATGTATCGTCTGGTTCGACTACGATGTCGTCCCTCGAAGGGAAAAGCGTTTCGGTCCGCTTTTTTCGTGAAATGGAGAGTAATACCGTTAGATTGGTGAGTTTAAAAAGAATAGTCGCGTTTTGTTTGAATGGTCATGACAGCGAGGCTATACTAACTGGGCAAATCGGGCGACGCCGCGTGTGATTTCGTTCGGGTCGGATTCATGTGGTTCCGGGAATGCGAGCCGGCCGGAGTCGTCGTCGAAATCGCGATTCACGCCGATAGCGACGTGAAAAAATAAGTATCTTGATACGATGAGTGCGGGCGAGGGTTACGGCGAAGGCGTCCACGACCCTTTGACAAGGGCAATAGCCATGACGGTCGAGCATCGTGAATTGCGTCGTCAACCCGGTCGCGGGTACGGTAAAGGCCGGCGTGCCAGGCGGCCGATGTCATTGCAGGTGGAACGCTTCGAAGAACGTCTCCTGCTCGCGACGTTCCTCGTGAACGACACCGCCGACACCGTCAGCGGCGCAGGAACCACCGGCACCTTGCGCTATGTGCTGGGGCAACTCTCCGCGCTCAACCAACCCACCAACGAGATCGACTTCCAGCTCGGAGGGACCGGGGCGCAGACGATCACGCTGGGTTCCGACCTGCCCTCGATCGCCAACCCCGTCACGGTCGACGGCTATAAACTGAACGGACCCGCCAACACCGCGGCCGGCGGCACCAACGCCTCGATCCTCGTGCAGCTCGACCTCGGCGGCCACGCCGGCCTGGTGTTCGCGACGGGCTCGCTGAACAGCGTGGTGAAAGGCCTGTCGATCTACAACGGTTCGGCTGCCGGGATCACGGTTCAGGATAACGGTGTCAGCGTCGTGGGAGACTTCCTCGGTGTCAAGGCCGATGGCCTGACGACCGTCCCCAACGCCTTGGGGGTGAGTGTCGCCTCGGGAGTGACAGGCTCGGTGATCGGAACCTCGGCCCTCGCCGACCGCAACTTGATCTCAGGCAACACCCTGTCCGGAGTGGACGTGGCCGGTGGCGCGACGATCCGCGGAAACCTGATCGGCACCGATAAGACCGGCCTGGCCGCTGCCGCTAACGGCACGGGTGTGAGCCTCGCCGGCTCAAATAGCGTGGTCGGTGGCGCCGGAGCCGGGGACGGGAACACGGTCGCCTTCAACGCCACGGCAATCATGGTCGATACCGGTTCGGGCAATACGATCAGCCGGAACGCGATCTTTCAGAACGTTACCGGCATCACGCTGACGAACGGCGGCAATCACAACTTGTCATCGCCGTCGTCACTCGTCGTGACCTCGTTCTTGAATTTGACGACCATCGAAGGGACGTTCAACACCCCGTCGGCGGGAAACTACACACTGGAGTTCTTCTCGAGCGCGGTGGGCGATCCCACGGCGACTGCCGGCCAGGCCCATGTGTTTTTGGGCCAGAAAGTCGTGAGTTTCGCCGCCGGACTTCAGCCGTTCCAGGCGGGCTTTTCGACCCTGGTGCCCGCCGGTCAGGTGGTGACCGCGACGGCGACTTCCACGGCGGGCGACACCTCCGCCTTCGCCCCGCAGGCAAGTCTCACCAACCCGTTCCTGGTATTCACCACCATTGATAGCGGCATCGGCTCGCTCCGCCAGGCGATCGCCGACGCCAATATGAACCCCGACGCCAACACGATCACGTTCGCCATCCCGACGAGTGACCCGAACTACAACGCCGGCACCAACACCTGGACCATCAAACCGTCCTCGGCACTGCCGCCAGTCATCGCGCCGGTGACCATCGACGGCACGACCCCGGCTCAGTTCATCGGAATACCCGTCATCCAGCTCGATGGCTCCACGGCTGGCGCGGTGGCCGACGGCTTTGACTTCGTGTCCGGTTCGAGCGGTAGCCGCGTGCGTTCGCTCGCCGTGTACAAGTTCAGCGGGGCGGGGCTTCACGTCCAGTCGAACAGCAACGCGTTCCAGGCGAATTACCTCGGCACGGACGCCTCCGGCGCCCAGTCGGGTGAAGGCAACGGAACCGGGATCTGGATCGACGCCGCCGCGGGCAACGTCGTGGGCGGCCTCTCCGGGCTCGGGAATGTGATCTCGGGCAACACGCAGGACGGCGTCCTGATCCAGGGGGACACGTCGACCGCGAACGTGTTCCTCGGTAACAAGATCGGCACCGACGCCACGGGCGCGTCGGGCTTGCCGAACCTCCGCGACGGCCTGCGCATCGTCGCGACGAGCCCGGGACAGCTCGTCAA
Organism: Isosphaeraceae bacterium; assembly: GCA_043738665.1. Lineage (GTDB taxonomy): Bacteria > Planctomycetota > Planctomycetia > Isosphaerales > Isosphaeraceae > JAYUFP01. The sequence continues at coordinate 2,231 of JAYUFP010000638.1, read as the reverse complement.
CGACACCATCGGCGGCAACGCCAACGGCGCGGGTAACACCATCGCCTTCAATGCACGCGCGGCCGTGACCGTCGACACCGCGACCGGCGTTTCCATCAGCAGGAACTCGATCTTCCGGAACGCGTCGGGAATCGTCTTATCGAACGGCGGCAACCAGTCGCTTCCCGCCCCCACGCTGACCCTGGTCAATTCGGCAGGAGGCAACACCCAGGTCAACGGCCAACTCACCGGCGCTCCTGCGGGTTCGGGGTACACGATCGAGTTCTTCGCCAGCGCCGCGAACGACCTTCCGACATCCGTTTATGCACGCACCTTTATCGGAAGCGTGACACTCGCCCCGGGCATCACGGCGATCAATGCCACTCTCCCCGTCAGTCTGGCGGCGGGACAGCAGGTTGTGGCAACGGCCACCTCGACGTCGGCGCCGTTGGAGACCTCGCCGTTTTCGAATTCGGCCGCGATCGCGAATCCGTTCCTGGTCACCAACACGGCGGACTCGGGTCCCGGCTCGTTTCGGCAGGCGATCCAGAACGCGAACGCGTCGACTGGGACTACGGACACGATCTCGTTCGCAATCGGTTCGGGTCTGGCGACGATCACGTTGGCGTCCGCCCTGCCTCCGTTGACGAATCCCGCCGTGATCGACGGCACGACCCAGCCGGGATATTCCGGCACTGCGTTGATCCTGATCAGTGGCGCAGGGTTGCCGGGCACGCCGGACGGCATCGCGCTGGGTCTCGGGTCTGACGCGACGACAGTCCGTGGATTGTCGATCACGGGGTTCGCAGGGGCGGGGCTTCGGATCGCGTCGTCGAACGACGTGATTCAGGGGAACATCATCGGCGCTTCGGGAATCCCGAACGGTCAAGGGATTCTGGTGACAGGCAACAATACCCGTATCGGCGGCAGCGGGGCGGGGGCGGCGAACACGATCGCGTTCAACACCGGCGCGGGCGTGACGGTCAACGGCGGTACGGGTGACACGATCAGCCAGAACGCGATCTTCCGGAACGGCGGGGCGGGGATTGTGATTCCCGCAGGCACCTTTGTCCCGCCATTACTCGCGGCGGCGACGGCGGTCGCCGGACAGACGACGATCCAGGGCGGGATCGGTGGCGCGGGTTATGTCGCCAACGCGCCCTACACCGTCGAGTTCTTCGCAAGTGCCGTCGGCGACCCTTCGACGGGCGATCAGGCGAGAACTTTTCTGGGGACCACGACTGTCAACACGGACGCGTCGGGCAACGGGGCGATCAACTTCACCTCGACGGTGACTGTCCCGCAGGGACAACGAATCACGGCGACGGCGACGGCTCCCGGCGGCACCACGTCCGCGTTCGCGGGCGCTGTCAGTGTGGCGAACCCGTTCATCGTCAACACGACGGCCGACAGCGGCGTCGGCTCGCTCCGTTCGGCGATATCCAACGCCCTCGCCAACCCCGGTATCAACACCATCGTCTTCGCCATTCCCTTGCCGGGGCCGTTCACGATCCACCTCGCGAGTGCCTTGCCCCCGGTCTCGGGCTCGCTCATCATCGACGGCACGACCGAGCCGGGATTCGGCACGGGGAACGTCGTCACTCTCGATGGTTCCTTGCTGGGCGGAGGGGCTGACGGAATCTTGCTGAACGGCACGGGCGCGAACACGGTGAAGGGACTGAGTTTCGTCAATTTCGCAGGCGCGGGCCTGCGGGTGCAGTCGAGTAACAATGTCATCCAGAACAACACCATCAGTCTCAACAAAGGCGCGGGCGTTCGGCTCGATTCGGGCAGCGGCAACGCGATCAGCAAGAACGCGATCTTCGGCAACGGCGGCGGGATTGCGCTGGCGGGCGGCGCCAACGGCAACCAGGCCTCGCCGAGTGGCCTTAGCTTCACCACGATCGCCGGGCGGACCCAGATCGAGGGGACCGTCACCGGACTGGTCGCGGGAAACTACACCGTCGAAATCTTCATCGGCCGGGCGCCTGACGTATCCTCGCCAATTTATGCAAGCACATATCTTGCCACTTCCACGGTCACGCTCGCCGCGGCCGGAAGCGCGAATTTCGCGTTGACGCTTCCCGCCGGGATACCGTCCTCGCAGGTGATCTACGCGACGGTCACGTCTCCGTTCTCCGCCGCCGCTCCGCTGGGCAATGACACCTCGGCGTTCGGAGTCTCCGTCGCGGCGGCGAACCCTTATGTCGTCACCAACAACGCCGACAGCGGCGTCGGCTCGCTCCGTGAAG
>JAYUFP010000637.1:0-4539 GCA_043738665.1 Isosphaeraceae bacterium | reverse complement strand
GTCGGCCTGGATGTCCGGAGAGGTCGCCACCGAACCCATCCAGTATTTTTGCTCCCAGGCCGAGTGCGGTCCCTGGACGAGGAGGACGTTCAGGCCGCCTTTGAGGACGCTCACATAGGTGCTTAATTCATTATTCGTCGCGATCAGCTCGCCTTCCTCGGGCTTGACCTTGAGCGTCACTCGCTTCTCGCCGGGGGTCGGGAAGGCGTAGGAGAGTCCCGTGAGCGGGATCACCTCGACGCCCTCCGGGATCTTGATGGGGCGAGTGGCCACCGGCGCTTTCTCGCCTTCGACGTACATCTCGACGTTGATGGTCCGCCCCGTGAATCCCCGGACCAGCAGCGAGCCGCGAACCTGGAGCAGGTTCTTGACGAAAACCGTCGGGCTCGTGACGAGATCCCGCACGGCGATATCCTTCGACTGTGATCCGGCGTTCTCAGCGCCGAAGGCCACGGTGACGACGGGGACTTGCTGGGCCTTCAACTGCCGAGCCGCGATCAGCGGGGCGACCCCGCCGTTGTTGCTTCCGTCGGAGAGCACGAGGATCGACGCGACCCGGCCCGCGCTTTCGCGGCGATACGATTCCAGGAGTGCCGTGCCGATCGCCGTTTCAGTGCCTTCAGGGCCTTTCGGGTCTTTCTCGGGGTCGTCGCGGAGCGTCGAATCGAAGCGGAAATACTTGACGGTGAGACCTTCGCCGAGCTTTTTGACGGCGACCCGCGAGTCGTCGATCGCCTTCCGCGCGACATCCCATCGGCGCTGATTGCCGACCTCGTCGGCGAAAGTCATGCTCGACGACGAGTCGATCAGGAAGACGAGCGTGGCCGGCTGCTGCTTCTTCTCCTGGAACACGACCGCCGGCCGCAACGACGCGAGCAGGCAGAGCAAGACCGCCGCGAGCCTGAGGCTCAAGGCCACCCAGCGCCACTTTCCCCGGGTGTTCCGCATCCGCATCGAATACGCCCAGAGGGTGAGGAACGTCACCACCAGGGCGAACCCGGCCACGATGTACCAGTTACCGATCGGGTTGAAAGAAACGCTGATCATGCGGTTTTCTTCCGATCTGGGGGCGAATCCCGGGGACCGCTCAGCGCGGTCGGATGATGATCAACATTCAATAACAGGTTGGTCCACAATTTCGTACGTCAGCGGGTGCCATGTGGTTCGGTATTCCGAACCCGTGCGGGACCGCCGGGTCTGGCGGGCACGGGTCCACTACAACCCGTGGCACACGTTCCTTCCAGGATTCGCTCGTCGCACCCATTCATGATTCATTTTCGGTCTTCCTCATAACTCACGCCGGCTGGGGCGTCGCCGCGCGGGTTCCGGTTTCGCGGTAGAAACGGTTGGCGAGCACGCCTTCGAGGCAGACGATCAGGAGGATCAACGCCATGATCCAGGGGAACAATTCCTGACCGAATTTTACGCGGTCCACATCTCCTTGCCGCTTGCTCGGATCTCTGATCAAGAGATATTTCTTTGGCGCCGGCCCGCCGAACAGCGCATCGAGGTCTTTGGTTTCGAGAGGGACGAACTGCGACTCGATCGCGGGAGGATTGACGCTAAATCCGAAAGTCTCTTCGTTACCCGCGGCTCCCTGCCCTTTCACTCGCCAGTTGCCGACTTGTTGCGGCGCGACGACGACTAACGAATCGCTTCCCGCCGGGGGCCGAAGGAGGTCGCTCGTCTTTTTCGCGGGGTCTTCGACGACGTAAGCCTTCGACCGGCGGGTGGGGTCGAGGGCGATCAAGACGTCTCGCCCTGCGTCGAAGTTCAGGTTTTCCTCGCCGGTCCCCGCAAGGTAGCTCACGGACTGGTTCATGAGATAAAAGAACGACCAGTCGTGGATCGGGAACTCGTTCCACGACTCGCTCGTGGCGTTCGCGTTAAGTTCGGGGAGTCGCGAGAGCGGGGTCGTCCACAACAACACGCGCCCCGACCTGCCCCCTTTGAACACGCGTTCCAGGAGTGCGGGAGTCTTGTCCGGGTATTCAAGAAGAACTCGTGAGCCTTCGTGCGGCGAAACGCCCCAATAGCGGCTGACGGGGACTTGCGTCAGGACGTCGTTCAGGTCGCGTGCGTACTTGTTGAAAAGCGGATGTGTGAAATCGGAGATCTGACCGAAAGTCGTCGGCTTCTTGACATCTCCCATCTTCTTTTCGACCGTCGCGGGGAGGAGCTGGATGGCGTTGGTGGCGTGGTAGCTTTCGGGATTCGAGAGCGCCCCCAGCCCGATCACGAGTCCGCCCCCTTCCTGGACGAAGCCGCTCAGCCGCTGCCATTCGGGGTCCGTCAGGCTCGCGACGTTGTTGAAGAACACCACGCGATAGCGTTTGGACAGGTTCGTCGATTTTTCGAGAAACTTGGAGGTCGGAACCCACTCCGCGTGGAACGGGTGTGAGCCGCCTTTCCCCCGGGACACATCGGGGTCGATCGCCTTGCGGATGAAATCGCCGTCGATTTCGAGGTCGGAGACGATCAGGACGTTGACCGGGGGTTTCACCTTGAACGTGAAGTACCTGAAATCATTGAAGGCAAGCGGGTCGGACTTGCCGGTGAGCCGAACTTCCCCTTGGTGAGGAACATCTGCACCGGTGACTTTCGGAATCGTGAAACGGACTTCTTGTTCGCCGTCGGCCGGGAGGTCGATCGTCTTCTTGTCGCGGGGGACGCCGTCAATCCAGAGTTCAGCGATGCGATTCGTCGCCGGGCCGATCGAGCGAAACTTCGCGACGATGTCGATCGGTTCCCCCTCGGCGACGAGTTCCGCCGAAGGTTTGGCTTCGATCACCGAGACGTCGCGTACCTCGCTGGGGGTGAGATTTAAAACGTAAGTCTTGACCCCGGCCTTGATCTTCTCCGCCTTCTCGAGCCCCTCGGCGGGGCGGTCGTTGTCCCAGGCCGATCGGGCGAGGTCGGTCAGAACGTAAACCTCGTGCCGCGGCTTGTCGGCCTCCGCGAGCGCTGTATAGGTCTGCCCGACCGCCGCGTTGAGGGTCCGGTTGGCGGCGCGGAGGGTCAGGGCCTCGACCCGTTTCCTGGCGGCGTCGGGGGAGAGCGGCGACGGCAGGCTCGGGTCAGCCGAATCGACGACGTAGACGACGCTCGACGAAGGTGTTTTCTTGAGGATGTCGAACGCCTGCGCTTTCCCTTCGTCGAGCCGGGTCTTGTCCTGCTGCGTGTAACCCATCGACAGGCTCGTATCGAACACGAGGCCGATCGCGGTGGGAACCTCCTGGTCGCCGATCATCTTCTCGGCCATGATTGACGGTCGCGCCAGAGCCAGGGCCATGAGAGCGAGCAAAAGCATCCGCGCGGCCAGGAGCAGCCAGTTCTTGACCTTGAGCCGCTTCTTCGAACGCTTTTGCCGTTCCCGGATCAGCCGCAGCGCGGGAAAGATGATGTGCTTGGGCGTCGGACGCATGAACAGGTGAAGAATCACCGGCAAGGCCGCGAGCCCGACCCCGGCGGCGATTCCCGCGTTAATCAGGGAGAGATCCATGATCGCCTCTTGAAGACGGGTATGAGGCACCACAAATCCGAGCACGCGACATAAAAGCGATAACCCGATATCGAGCGAGAAATCCGCGTATTCCTCGTTCTCACAGTCCTCCGTGGGAATGCCGTCTCCGACGCTCCGCGTCGTCCGGCCAATTCGGAATACGGACGTGGAGCGTCCCAGACGGGATTCCCACGGAGGACCGTGGGAACGAGAGTGATTCCTAGCCCGGGTCGGGTCATGAAACGATCAGCCACGCGCCTGGCGACTCAGAAGATAACTCATCAACGCCTTGTCAAACGGCATCCCGGTGTGGAGCGGGACGTAATCGATCCGCGCCCCGGAACATTCCTTCCGGTACGACTCACGGAACGCGGCCACCTCTTCAAGATAATCGGATTTGATCCCCTCGGCATCCACCAGGAGCACTTCCGGGGTCTCATTGTCTTCAAGCTGAATCATGCCCTCGAAGGGGAACAGGGCTTCGGCTTCATCAAGGATATGAAAAATGATGACGTCGTGCCCCATGAACCGGAGCCTGTGGAGCGCTTTCTTGATGGGCTCGAAGTCGCCGAGTAGGTCGCTGAAGAGCATGACGAGGCTCCGGTGCCTCATCATCCCGGCGACCTGGTGCAGACTCTTGGCGATCTCGGTCTCGCCCTCGGGGCGGAGTTTCGAGAGCAAGGCGAGGATGTTCGCGAGCTGAGAACGTCGGCTCTTGGGCGGAAGGCTCTGAGTCACCTTCTTGTCGAACGCCATCAGGCCGACGGGATCCTGCTGGTGGATCATCAGGTAGCTGAGCGCCGCGGCCAGGCTCAGCCCGTACTCAAACTTCGTCAATTCCTGTCGATACGTGTAGCCCATCGAGGCGGAGAGGTCCATCACGAGGTAGCCCGTGAGGTTCGTCTCCGCCTGGAACTTCTTGGTGTAATAGCGGTCGGTCTTGGCGTAAACGTTCCAGTCGATATCGGAGATGTTATCGCCGGCGGTGTACTTCCTGTGCTCGGAAAACTCGACTGAGAACCCTTGGAAAGGGCTGG
>JAYUFP010000636.1:0-13400 GCA_043738665.1 Isosphaeraceae bacterium | reverse complement strand
AGCGCGGGTGTTCGATCACGAATCGATACATATCGACGACCCACAGCGAGCCGTCCGGGGCCGTCTTCGTCTGGACGGGGCGGAACCAGGGGTCGGTTGACCCGAGGAATTCGGAGTTCTGTTCGTCCGGAGCGCGATGGCCTTTGAAGGTCACGCCGTCGGGTTCGAGCACTGTCCGACGGACCAAATTATGCACCGGCTCGCACGTGAACGCATTCCCGGCGTATTCCTTGCCGAGCCAGTCGTCGCGGTAGATGCATGGTCCGCAAGCGGAGGTTACACGATTGGCACTTTCGGGATGGTTGTAGCGGGCCATCGTGCGACTGACAGGAAATAAGAGGCTTGGATCGGCATCGCTACCGAGAAAAACCGCGGGCGACGGGGCCGCGACGCGCGGGTTGCGACGGGCGTAGTGGTCGGGTAACGGATAGTGGTACAGCAGAACGCTGTTGTTGCCGCCGAACTGGTTTCCCCAGTCGTCGTGGACCCGTCCTTGCTGAGAAAGTCCTGAGGCCGGCTCCATCACTCCGGAGTCGGGATCGATTCGAAAGTCGCGCCCTCCAATGTTCACGTCCTTGCCGGTGGCCGTGCCGCGGATCGTTCCGCCGATCAAGCCGTTCGCTCCATAAACCCAGCCGTCCAGGTTGTAGGAGAGGCCGTTGACTCGTGCCTGGTAGTTCTCGGTCGCGAACCCTTTGAAAAGGGTTCGGCGGATATCGGCCTTGCCGTCTCCGTCAGTGTCTTCGGCGTAGATGATCTCGGGTGCGGCGCAGATCAAGACGCCTTTCTTCCAGGCCATGACGCCGGTCGGAAACGGAAGGCCTTTCAAGAACTCGGTGCCGGTCTCATATTTTCCGTCGTTGTCGCGATCTTCGAGAACCTTGATGACGCCGCCGGGGGTCCATTTGCCGTCGATTCCCGTCGGGTAATCGCGCATCTCGGCGACCCAAAGCTTGCCGTCGACGCCGAAATCGACCGCAACGGGGTCAAGAACCAGGGGCTCCGCGGCGACGAGTTCGACCTTGAGGCCGGGCTTGGTGCGAAAAGCCTTGAGAGCGTCCGTCGGCGAAAGTGGCGCGGGCATGTCATCGTCGGCGACTTTCGCACCGGCCGGCGCGAACTTCGGGCCGACGACCTTATGAACGGCGTCGATGATGAACTGCTCGACCCCGGGCTTGAGCCTGGCGGGCCTGGCATAGTAGACCATCGCCCCGCCCCCTTCATAACCTCCTTCACGAAGGATTCGCTCCGAGGGGATGTAGCAGGGAAGGTCGTTGCTATAGGCGGTCACCCAGAGCCGCGACGGGTCGAGTTCCTTCTTGAGGCGAAGGACGTAATCGACCACAACCTCGCCCGGCAGAAACACCATCGCGAGCTTCTCGCCGAACTTCCAGGCCTGGACCGAGTAGTTTAAGTGGGTCGGCAACGACTCGCCCCGTTCGAGCTTCGCCAGTAAGACCGATGCGGCGTAACCGGGGACCCCTCCGGTCTTGATCACCGTCTTAAGGGCATTCTGGTCGGGCAACGTGTCGAAGGGCAGAGAGAACTTCTCGAACGACGTTACGGGAGGGCCGTCGAGCGGAATCCAAGGTCCAGCGAGCATGGTCTTCAGAGCCGTTGCGATCGCGCGGCCGTGAGCCTCCGCGGCGCCTTTTTCGAGTCGATGCGTGGGGTTCGAGTCGGCTCCACACCCGACGACGGTCATCGCGATCGTCCCGGGATGGTCGGACTCCAGCGCGGCCTGCGCGAATCCGGCCCAGTCCCCGCTGACGGCGTTGTCGTTGGGGTCGACGGTGGTGCAGTGACAGGCATAATTGACGACGAACGCGCGGAGGGAGCCGTCGGGCGACGTCACCTTTAGCGCCGGAAGACTGTGGTCGACAGGACCCCCTTTGGTTCGCCGGTTCGCCGCGAAACTCGTCGTCCCTTGCGCCCAGGATAGGGTTGCCGCCTTCCGGTCCTTCAGGGCATCGAGGCCGACTTTTTCGATCGCGTCCGCGAGTTCACGGGAATAGCGGTCGATGGCCGCCTGTTCGCGGGGATCGATGGTCTTGCCGAAGATGTTGGGAGCGACGCCGGTGAGACACGGCGCGCTGTGCGTGTGGGAAGACGCGACCGTGAATCGATCGCGAGGCAGGTTGACCCGCTTTTTCAATCGAAGTGCCACGTCCTCAACGATGGCTTCACCGACGCCCAGATTATCCACGGAGACGAGAATCACCGGTCCCTGCGCATCGGAACCGATCGCCAGGCCCTTGGCCCAGATCCTCTGGTCGACCCGGGACGCCTCGGATTTGCGGGCGAGGTATCCCGAGAGTCGCACAGGGAAACTCGGCGTGATGTCAACTCGGGCCACGCCGACCTCGGTGCGATGATCCTCGGCGTTGGCGACCGCGGTGCAGACAAGGGACAGGGCGAGGATCACTTTGGAAACGTGTCTCATGCGGACCTCAATGGCGCTGTGCTCGACCGGGCGGATTCGTCGATCGCTTCAGAGATGTTGATTGTCGTGAGTGGTGAGGTCAAGGCCAGCGATTTTCCGGGTCCGACCCGCTTCATTCCCGACATGAGTGCGAAGCTCCCGCCGAGCCGTCAAGAGTCGGGACGGGTTGGCAAAGCTCGGCGGGAGCATTGCACTGGGGTACTGAAAAGTTGGGGTTGACGATGCGGAAGGGCCGGCCTCGATCCGCGAGTTTTTGTCGGGCGCGATCTTGTTCCCGCCGTTTGCAAGCCGTGGTATCCCCACAATCCATCCGGAGATTGCCTTCGGTCGGGGAACACCGTCGGACGAATCCTCAGACGATCGCCCTCGCCTCGGTACTCCGGTGAGAGGGTAAGGCGTGCGGGGTCCGAGAATGACCCACCGAAGCGTCGAGCGAAAACCGAGCCCCTCACCCGGCTCTCTCCCCGCAAAGCCCGGGAGAGGGCGATCGTCTGAACGTTTCGCGACCGCTCACTTCAACCGAAGTCGGTGTCCACTTCGGTTGAGGCAATACCAAGGGTTCGCAAGGGGAAAAAAAGGGCGCGACGCGTTCGGGATGAACACCAGGCCCGGGCAACACCAACTTTTCAACAGCCCAGCCTCGCACTCCCGAAGTCGTCAAATTCCCGAGAACGAAACGGCCGGAAGTTCAGTTCATGAGTCGATAACGCCGATCTCCGGCCGAATCTCGGCGGAACGAAAGGGCGGCTTCTTCACTCCATCAACGTGAACCGGTTCAGCTTCTGAACCGTCAAGGCCATAGACTCCTCAACGGTTCTCGGCAACACATCGTCAACGAGAGAAGCGAAGCTCGGTCCCCATTCAATTCCGGGTGTCTTCGCCCGACCGGAAACGGATTGTGTCATCAAAATTTGCAATTCCCTTTCACCGCATTCGACGGAAATCCTTGCCGGCGACCACCAAACGACGTATTGTGCGTGGATTGCCTAGAATTCCAGTTTCTTTTGTCAGCGTTCTGCTAGAATAGTAAGATAAGACGGCTCGGGAACTCGTAACGTTTAGATTCCGGGTTCTAGGGAAGCTATGCGGAGACACGCTCGGGGTCCGGGTCTTTCAAGTCGACGACCATCCCGGTGATGTATTGGGGTTAGACGAGAGCAGGATGGTCCCGCCGAACCGTTGGTTATGGACGTCAAGGATTGACTTGGGAGAGGAACTCCCGCGTAAGGCCCGGGTTCCTCCGTTCACTCTTTCGTTTCTTTGTGTGCATCGGCCGACAGACCTCCCACGGCAGCAACGAGCCTGCGACCTTTGAGGGTGGTTACATCATGCATCGCGTGGTGGTGACGGGGATCGGAGTCGTTTCGCCCAATGGGATCGGTCGCCGCGCGTTCGGCGAGGCGATCGTGGAGGGGCGATCCGGCGTCAGCCTGATCGAGAGTTTCGACACCTCGGGGCAATCAATCAAGATCGCCGGCGAGGTCAAAAATTTCGACGTAACGCGTTATCTTGGCGACCATAAAAAAAGTGCCAAGCTGATGAGTCGGGCCGTGGGATTCGCGGTCGGCTCCGCCGCGCTCGCCGTCGAGGACGCGGGCGTCGAGGCGGACAAGCTCGACCCCGAACGGTTCGGCGTGACCATGGGGACCGGGATCACGCCGATGGACATTAGTGAACTCGTCGGCCCGATCGCCAAAGGGCTCGGACCGAACGGCGTTTTCGACATCGAGAAGTTCACGATCGCAAGGGCGGAATCGATGTATCCGCTCTGGCTCTTGAAACATCTGCCGAACATGGCCGCGGCGCACATTTCGATCCTCCACCACGCGATGGGGCCGAACAATACGGTCGTCACGGCGTGCGCCGCGGGGACCCAGGCGGTTGGCGAAGCGTTCCGGCTGATCGCCCGGGGCGACGCCGACATCATGTTGGCCGGGGGCTGCGACAGCAGACTCGACCCTCAAATGCTCGTTGCCTACAATTCGATGAAGACCGTGAGTGCGTCGCCGAGACCTCCCGCGGAGGTCTCACGCCCTTTTGACGGCGAGCGCGACGGCTTTGTCCTCGGTGAAGGCGCGGCGGTCCTCGTCCTGGAAAGCCTTCGAAGCGCGCGGCGGCGAAAAGCAAAAATTTACGCCGAGATCGTCGGCTACGGCTCGTCGTTTGATGCCTACGGGATCACCAAGCCCGAGCCCGAAGGCAAAGGCGCGGCAATCGCCATGCGCTCGGCGCTCCGGGAGGCGAAGATTGACGCGTCCGATATTGATTACATCAACGCCCACGGCACGAGCACCCGGCTTAACGACTTGATGGAGACGGTGGCGGTCAAGAAGGTTTTCGGGCATCGCGCCTCGAAGATCCCGATGAGTTCCCAGAAGTCGATGGTGGGCCACCTGATCGGGGCATCCGGCGCGCTTGAGGCCGCGGCGACCGCGATGTCGCTGGATCGCGGCGTGATCCCTCCAACGATCAATCAGGCCACTCCCGACCCTCAGTGCGACCTCGATTACGTTCCCAACACGGCGAGAGAGAAGCCCCTTCGCAAGGCGATCTCGAACAGCTTCGGGTTCGGGGGCCAAAATGCGTCGTTGGTGCTGGCGAGGGTGTGAGTTGCGCTTCATATCCAGGCAAGCTTTCCCGATACGGCGTTCTCGGGAAGACGAAAACCTCCGAAATCGCTAAGATCCCGGCACGGGACTGACCAGGGATGGTACGTCCGTCGTCTCCCAAGGGCCGCGCCGGAATGGTTCAAGTCGGGCGATGGATCGCCGTTTTGTTCGTGATCGGGTCGGCGGGAGTCGGATTCAGGTCGACTTTCGCCGCGTCCCCGCGCGCGGATGAACGCTTGAAAATCCCCGACGGATTGCCTCGATATTCCATCGACGCCCGCCTCGACCTTTCTCAGCGGGTCGTGACCGCGGTCGAGCACGTTCGGTTCACAAACCGTTCCAATATTCTTGCGACCGAACTTGTCTTCCACGTTTACCCACGTTACCGGGTCAAGGATGCCGATCGGGCAGTCCTTTCCAAGACCCTCGAAGTTTTGAGACTCAGCCCCGACGAGGCCCTCGACAACAAGGGCGGGCGGATGACCGTCGGCGACGTCCGGGTCGGGAAGTCTGTAGTCCGGCATACCTTCGACCCGAACGACGACACCATCATGGTGGTTCCGCTCGAACGGCCGCTCAAGCCGGGTGCCTCGGTGGCGGTCGAGATCGCGTTCAAGATCGTCCTTCCCGAGTTCTGGGGGCGCTGGGGACATCACCACGGGATCACCTACCTGCTGAACTGGTATCCAGTGCTCGCCCACCACGACGATAAGGGATGGGTGCGGACTCCGTTCGTGCCCTGGCATCAGCCCTGGTATCAGGAGGCCGGTCATTACTCCGTGACGTTTGACCTTCCCGACGGTGAAGTCGTCGCGTCGTCCGGCAAGATCGTCGGCCGGAAGGTCTCTGAACCGGGCCGTCACAAACTTTCGATCGTCGCGAGCCCCGCGCGCGACTTCGCGTTTGTGTGCTCGTCGCGGTTCGAGACTCTTGAACGCATGGTCGGAACCACGAAAGTACGGGTTCACACGTTCCCCGAGAATCACGCCAACGCGGAGGTCATGCTCAACTCGGCTTGCGAGGCGATCCCGATCTACGAAGAGTGGTTCGGCCCCTACTTCGATGACGAGTTCGAGATCGCGACCTCGTTTTTCGGCTGGAACGGGAACGAATGCTCCGGACTCGTCCTGATCGATGATCGCGTGGTCCGTCTGCCTTCGGCTGGGGCGCGTTACCTCGACCATCTGGTGAGTCATGAAACGTGTCACCAGTGGTGGTGGAACACGGTCGGTAGCGACGGTTACGCCGAGACGTTCATGGACGAAGGATTAGTCAACTTCTTCACCGCGCTCCGTCAAGACCTCAAATACGGCAAAAACTCCCCCTTGATCGCCTGGCCGAAAGGCCTGACCTGGCTTCCCACAATCGGCCGTGAAGACCTCAGGCTCTCAGGCTATTACGGCTGGAGGGCGAAGGGAAACGGCGGCCCGGTGATCCAGGATCTGAAGTCGATGGGAACCCTCGGCGCGCTATTCAGCCTGGCATACGACCGCGGCGGAAAGGTCGTCGAGATGATTTACAACCGCCTCGGCCACGAGCGGTTTTTTGAGTTCTTCCGGCGGATCTACCACAAGTACGCGTTCGGCACTTTCCATTACGTTGACCTGAAACGTGAGTTAGCCGAGTTCGATCCGGCCGGGGGATGGGAGAAATTCCTCGACGGATGGCTCGTCGAGCACGGGGAAACCGATTGGGCGGTAAGCAACGTCCAAGTCGGCGGCGTGGACGAGTCGAAACAGACCCGGCCAGTCACCGTCGAGGTCCGCCAGAATAAGGGGATGGTCGAGCCGACAGTCGTGCTTTATCGCGCCGCGGAGGGGGAAATCAGGGTGCCGATTTGGCCCGACCGCGGGAGTTACGAGGTCCCCGGGGCGAGGGTCAGCCACAAGGACGGTGCCGCCGTTTGGTTCGTCAATCTCGACGCCCCGGGGCCGCCGACTCAGATCGAAATCGACCCCGATCATGCCTTGCTTGACGCCGTTCCGGACAACAACAGATGGAAGAGAGAGATCAGCTGGCGTTTGACTCCGGCGATGACCCCTCTCGACGAGTCGGGACAGTTCCAGGCCCACGACCGGATCTCGGTGGTCGCCGGCCCGTTCATCGACCAGTATGCGCGGGGCGGTTTAAAGATCGGCGTCCAACGAGTCAATCAATGGCAAGTCACGTTCTGGGGAGGGACCGAGCCCGCGCTCCGCGAGGCGATTTTCGGCGGCCAGGTGACGCTCTTCAATTTTCCACGCCCCTACTGGTCGGCGGGAATTTTCTATGAAGAAGGTTTGTACAACTTTTATAACGACACCAGGCACTCCGGCGGCCGTGCGTTTCTCCGCTATCGACTCCTCGAAAGCTCCAGTTTCCTCGTCGACGACCAGGGGTTCGTGGAGTTTTACTTCGGAACTGGCAACGAGTTCTGGGCAGGCGACGACGGCCGACCCGTCGCCGGCCGGCTCGACGCGATCGGCATGCGGTATCGCCTCAGCACCCTCTTCCCGTACTGGGACCCGGTTCAAGGGCGCTTGGTCGAGCTCACCGCGGAGTACGGCAACAAGGCCTACGGATCGAGCGTCGACTACGCGCGGATGACCGCCGAGTACGGGGTCGTCCGCCCGCTTCCGGAGGCCTGGGGACGACTCTCGAAGAGCCGCCTTGCGTTCCGAGCGTACGGCGGATTGTCCTACCCGGACTATTACCCGATGTTCCGACTCGGCGGCGGTCGGCGTCTCCGCGCGCTCGACCTGACCCAGAACACGGGAAGCTCGGTCTGGCTCTCCACTCTGGAATGGCGCTATCCGCTCTGGAGGGAAATCGACCGCGACGCCATCGATCACGTGGTCGGTTTCCGCAACCTGATCGGGGCGGTGTTTTACGACGTCGGTCAATCCTATCTTCGAGGCGAGTTCTCGCCGGTGGTCCACGGGGTGGGGGTCGGACTTCGGATCGACACCGCGCTTTTCTCGTTCCTTGAACGCGCGACGATGCGGATCGATCTCGCCCAGCCCGTGGGGGTGAGCCCGGTCCGCGGCCCGGTGCTTTGGTTCGGGCTGAATCAGGTGTTTTAGCAACATCTTTTCACGCCGCGTTGACAGTATTGGAACCGAGACATAGGTTTCCCACAACCGAGGTTCTGAGGGCCTCCGGGGTGACTCCGTGGTGAGAAGGCCCCTCGAGTGGTTCTGAAGCCGCGGCGGGTTCCTCGGGACAAAGTTCACGAGGAAGTCGTTCCGGAGAACGACGATCGTGACCTAAGTTATGGGAGACGCGTTCCACGCTTCCACGTGATGGCGGCGGGACGCATCGAAGGGGTCGTCGGAGACGTCCCCGGGTTTGAGACGTGCGGTCCGGTTTCGTCGCGGAGCGCGGAGCCAATTTCGCCCACCGAGCTTTTTCGCCGAGGGCATCAGGGATCGCGTTCCCGCTGGAGGAGAGCACCATGGCCTTGAATCGACAATCGACCCGCGAAGAGCCGAGCCCGCCTCCCGGGACCCGTGAACGACGCAGTGTTTGCCGCTATTCGGTCGTGCAGGACACCGCCTGGCTCGGGTGGTGGGAAGGCCAAGCTTACCAGAGCACCGCCGCGAGGATTATCGATATCAGCCTCCGCGGGGCGCTCCTGAATGTCGACAATCTTCCGCCGCTGGAGCAACCCGTCTATTTCTGCCCTCCCGGGGTCACGCCGACCGATGAATGGATCGAAGTCAAAGTCATCTCCGCACGCAAAAAGATGTTCGGCCCGCGAGAGGTCCGCATCACGTTCCGAAAAGTCTTCCCTTACGAGATTTTCAAGGCCGTCGTTTACGGACCCGACGCAATGAAATCCGTCGAGTCCCCCATCTGGCTTCCCGAAGACGCTGCCGACCGCGACTGGTGGTGATCTTAGGAAAAAAGGTGCGGGAACCGTTTCCAGAATTATACTCTGCGCGACCTGCTTTGATTCCTATTGGGAGGGCGAAGCTCCTGCTGAGCCGAGGATCGACTCGGCTCGCCCTGACGTGATGAAAAGTTAGTGTTGACATCGCAGGAGGGCCGGTCTTGATCAGCGTGTTTTTGTTGCGCGCGATGCGATGAAGCCACCGGCGCGCAACTCGTTCCGGCCTTTTGCAAGCCGTGGTATCCACGCAACCCCTACGGAGATCGACTTCCGTCAAGGAACGGACTCGGACGAATCCTCAGACGATCGCCCTCCCACCGGTACTCCGGGGAGACGGTAAGGGGTGCGGGGTCTGGGAATGACCCGCCGACTCGCCTCAAGTTCCGAGCGAAACGCGTCCCCTTGTATCTTGCGAACAGGGGGTCGAAGTGAGTAATTTTGAACATGGCAAGGGAGTTGGGGGCGGCAGACCGTTGCCCCTCAGGTCGTCCGAGACCGTGGGTGAGCGTGGATCGTCGCCCCGACAGATCACAGCCCGGCGTGGAACCCGAACAGTCGAAAGGCCCTCGAGGCCGCATGGCAAGGAAGGGTGTGCCGGGGCCGGTGTCAACACTTCGCTCCAGGAGGCCCCTCGGATGGAAACCGCGACCCCCGTGATCTTCGTCGGCATTGACGTGTCCAAGGCGAAACTCAACGTCACGGTCGGCGACGGGCCGGTGTTCACCGTGGAGAATGCTGCCGAGGGCCACGCCGCGGTCCTTGGGCGGCTCGCCCCGTTGAAGCCGCGCCGGGTCTTGATGGAGGCGACCGGCGGCCTCGAGTCGGCCCTCGCCGCGGTGCTGTACGCCGCGGGGCTTGCGGTGATGATCGTGAACCCGCGGCAGGCCCGCAGTTTCGCCGACGGGATGGGATATCGCGCCAAGACCGACGCGATCGACGCGCGGATGTCGGCCCACTTCGCCGAATGCCTCAAGGCCGAGTCGCGGCCGCTGCCGGAAGCCGCCGCCAGGGAATTGGACGCCCTTTTGGACCGCCGCCGGCAGTTGGTCGGGATGCGAGTCATGGAACAGAACCGCAAGGCGACGTCCGCGGGAAAGGTGCTCCGCGACGTGGAGGGCCACCTCGACTGGCTGGATATTCACATCGAGAAGCTCGACAAGGAACTCGACGAGAAGATCCGCTCGACCCCGGCCGGGCGGGAGAAAGATGACCTGCTCCGCGGGGTTCCCGGGATCGGCCCGGTCACAAGCCGCACGCTTCCGGCCGCGTTGTCCGAGCTGGGGACAGTCTCCAACCGCCGAGTCGCGGCGCTGGTGGGGTTGGCCCCGCTGCCCGACGACAGCGGGAAACACAAAAGGCCCCGGCATATCCGAGGGGGCCGACGTGAGATCCCTAACGTGCTGTACATGGTGGCACTTGCGACGCGGCGACACAACCCGACCCTCAAGGCGTTCGCCGAGAGGCTGACGGCGCTTGGGAAGAAGCCGAAGGTGGTCCTGGTGGCGGTCGCCCATAAGCTTCTGGTGATCGCGAACGCGATCATTCGTTCAGGTAAACCATGGGATGAGACGCTCGTCCCGGTCCCAAAAACCGCTTGACTCGAAACACAGTCGCTCACCCCGACCCTCTCCCCGCAAAGCCAAGGAGACGGCGATCCTCTGACGGTTTCGCGACCGCTCGCTTCAACCCAAGTCGATGCCCGCTGCGGTTGAGGCGATACCAAGGTTTCGCAAAGGGGAAAAAAAAGCCGCAACGCATTCGGGATGAACACAAAGCCCGGGCAACACCAACCGTTCACCAGCCCGGGGCGAGGCTTCCGCCGAGCCAATGCGCCACGCGGCTCGGCGAGAGCCTTACCCTCCCAAGTTCGTCAATTCGAGATCGTTTCTAAGAGCCATCAAAACACGATATGAGCGACCATCAGACTTATCAGAATCCATTGGTGACCCGCTACGCGACGCGACCGATGGCCGAGCTCTGGTCGTCGCAGCGTAAGTTCTCAACCTGGCGCAAGCTCTGGGTCGCCCTCGCGGAGGCGGAGCAGGCGCTCGGGTTGGCCATCACCGACGCCCAGGTCGATGCGCTCCGGGCCAATGTCGATGCGATCGATTTCGACGCCGCGAAAGCCCACGAGAAGCGGCTCCGTCACGACGTCATGGCCCACGTCCATACCCTTGGAGATGCCGTCCCCGAGGCCCGCGGCATCATCCACCTAGGAGCGACAAGCTGTTACGTCACCGACAACACCGACCTGATCGTCCAGCGAGAGGGCCTGCGAAACGTCCGCGACCGGCTCGCTTCGGCGATCGACGCACTCGCGGTATTTGCCTCGCGTTGGAAGGATCTTCCATGTCTCGGCTACACCCATTACCAGCCCGCACAGCTCGTCACGGTCGGCAAGCGGGCGACGCTCTGGTGTCATGAGTTGATCCTCGACCTCCGCGAGATCGAGCGTCGAATCGTCGAGCTGAAATTCCTCGGCGTCAAAGGGACCACCGGCACCCAGGCGAGCTTTCTGGCCCTCTTCGATGGCGACCACTCCAAAGTCACCGAGCTGGATCAGCGAGTTGCCGAGGCGTTTGATTTCGAGGACGTTTATCCCGTCTCCGGGCAAACCTACTCGCGGAAGATTGACTCCCAGATCACGAACGCCCTCGCGGGGGTCGCCGAGAGTGCCCATCGCTTCGGATCGGACCTGAGACTTCTCGCTCACGAGCGCGAGGTCGAAGAGCCGTTCGAGCCCGACCAGATCGGTTCCTCGGCGATGGCCTACAAGCGGAATCCGATGCGGGCCGAGCGGATGTGCTCGATCGCCCGGTTCGCGATGGCACTCCCCGCCGCGGCCACTCAAACGGCGGCGACGCAATGGCTCGAACGCACCCTCGACGACAGTGCGGTCCGGCGGATGGTCATCCCACAGATGTTTCTGTCCGTCGATGCGCTTTTAAGCTTGTACCTCAATGTCGTCCCGGGATTGGTCGTTCACCCGTCGATGATCGCCCGACACGTCGCGGCGGAGCTGCCGTTCATGGCGACTGAGAACCTGCTCATGGCTTCGGTCCAGGCGGGGGGAGACCGTCAGGAGCTTCACGAACGCATCCGTACCCATTCGCTAGCCGCGGTGGGACGGTTAAAAGACGGGGCGGTCGACAACGACCTGATCGACCGCTTGAAAGCCGATACCGCGTTTCCCAAACTTGATTTCGACGCCGTTCTCGACCCCGCCGGATTTATAGGGCGTTCGCCCGAACAGGTGATCGCGTTCATCGAGAACGAGGTCGAACCGATCCGTCGGCGATACCCTACTCAGCGCGCAATGCATTGTGAAGTCGATGTTTAGTCCCCGTCGGATGGGCATTGACCACCGTCCTTCAGGGATCTGACCAGGGTGGGCGATGCCAACCCTACGGGAACAAAAAAGCGGCCGTTGAACCGTCCCGCGGGCGTGGTCGGGATCGACCGTCGCTTCGGGACCGTTCGACGGCCGCTTTCGTTCTTCCCACTCGATCGACGACTCAGACCCGGGCGGCCTGGCGAGCCTTTCGCAAACGCTTCAGCTCCTCGCGACGACGGCGCTCACTGGGCTTCTCGTAATACGCCTTGCGTCGCATTTCCTTGCGGAGACCACTGCGTTCGCAGAGCTTGCGGAAGCGTCGAACCGCTTCCTGGATCGACTCGCCGGAACGTACCCGTAACTTCACCACAGGCTGAGCCTCCCCGGGACCGAATTTTGGTCCCTATGTTGGGTTATCGGACGATCGAGTGAATGGGGGCGGTCGGATTGCGAAAAGTTCCGCACTCGACGACCGTCACGGTGCCCACAATTGCGCGGGCGGAAGACGCCACTATAAATGATCGTTGCGAAGAGGCCAAGCCCTCAAACTTACCGGAAAGAAAAAAACGGGGAAATTTTGCGCGGTCTTGACGAACAGATCCTCTCGGGGCGAACACGACCCACTCGGAGTTCGTAATGTTTCGAGTGCGAGAGTCGGGACCGTTCTGCCGAGAATGGATCTGTCGTCCCGCGATCGCCCTTGACGACGATTTCCAAGATGACGGTCTGGAAAGGAATCCCCCATGGGCCGCGACGCTCGGACGTGCATGCCTCGGATCGAGAGACTTGAAGAACGGTCCCTTTTGACCACAAGTTCTTCCTCATATTACCATTCGGTCGCTCAGCACGCGTACGACGTCTTCGTCAACGACCTCAAACTTACCGAGCTTTCGTCGCTCGCCACGCCGGCCCAGTTTCAGGCACTCCGCGACGATGCGCGGGCGATCTCTGAAGCGGCGAGCCGGCCCGGTGCCCG
This sequence comes from Isosphaeraceae bacterium, assembly GCA_043738665.1. GTDB lineage: Bacteria > Planctomycetota > Planctomycetia > Isosphaerales > Isosphaeraceae > JAYUFP01. Next base: position 167 of record JAYUFP010000636.1, on the reverse strand, counting down.
CGGCACATTGACCGCCCGAAAGAACGGCGCCATTACGGCGACGGTCCTCATTGACCGCTCGTTGCTCCAGGGGTGGCTCTCGGACCAGGGGTGGGCCGAGATCCGTTCACGGCTCGCCATCGATTTATCGGGCTCGAACGTGCCGTCTAATCGGATCGACAAGACGG
>JAYUFP010000635.1:0-13408 GCA_043738665.1 Isosphaeraceae bacterium | reverse complement strand
AAATCGCCTGGAAGCCGCCGACCAGGGTCATCAGCCACTGGAACTGAAGTGTGTTGTCGGACATCGGCAGTCCATCGCTGTCGGGATAAACGACCGTCCGCGACGATACGTTCGTGCTCATCGGTCCGACTCCTCACGCCACGGGATCATTCGCATGTACTGTACACCTGGATGGATCGGCAGTCAAGCGGAGACCCGCGTCGGGCGGCGGAAGACTCACCCGATGGCCTTGCGTCCCGGGCCGCGTTCACCGAAAATCAAACAATCGACCCACAAACGGTTCGCGACCCAAGGCGATCCCATGCCCACGCCGACGCTGCTCCTCGCCTTCGCGCTCTCCGTGTTCACGGAACAGCCCGTCGATTACACGCGGCAGGTCAAGCCGATCCTTCAGCGTCATTGCGTCTCGTGCCATGGCGCGAGCCGGACACGGGGGGGTTTGCGGCTCGACACGGCGAAGGCCGCGATCCGCGGCGGAAAAAGCGGACCTTCGGTGGTATCGGGCAAGTCCGAGGAAAGCTCGCTTCTGCTCGCCGTGATCGGTGAAGGCGACACGGAGCGGATGCCTCTGAAGCGCCCGCCGTTGAAGGACTCCGAGGTCGCCGCCTTGAAATCCTGGATCGACTCCGGCGCCGACGCGCCGGCCGACGAGGTTGCTTCCAAGCCCCCCGTCGAGACACACTGGGCGTTCGTGCCGCCGAAGCGAGTTGATCCCCCGGCGGTGAAGCACCCGGAATGGGTCCGTAATCCGATCGATCGCTTCATCCTCGCTCCTCTGGAACACGACGGTATCACGCCCTCGCCCGAAGCCGACGGCGCGACCCTGATCCGCCGTGTCAGCCTCGATCTCAACGGCTTGCCGCCGACCCCCGAGGCGGTCGAGTCCTTCCAGGTCGATAAAAACCCCGACGCCTACGAGCGGATGGTCGACCGCCTGCTCGCCAGCCCGCATTACGGCGAGCGCTGGGCGCGCCCCTGGCTTGATTTGGCCCGTTACGCCGACTCGAACGGCTACAGCATCGACGCCCCGCGCTCGATCTGGCTTTACCGTGACTGGGTCATCGACGCCTTGAATCAAGACCTCCCGTTCGACGAATTCGCCACCGCTCAACTCGCCGGCGACCTCTCGCCCGACGCCACGATGGCCCAGCGCGTGGCCACCGGGTTCCACCGCAACACGCCGATCAATCAAGAAGGCGGCATCGATAAGGAACAATTCCGCGTTGAATCCGTCATCGACCGCACGAATACCACCGCCACGGTGTTCCTGGGCCTGACGATGGGCTGTTGCCAGTGCCACGACCATAAATATGATCCGGTATCTCAGGAAGAGTACTACCGCCTCTTCGCCTTCTTCAACAACTGCGACGAGCCCGAGATCCCCGTCGCCTCCGACGAGGACGTGGCACGGAAAGAGAAGGCCGAGGCACGGGCCTCGGCTTATCTCGAAGAACTCTGGGACCGCGAGCCCGCGCTCCGCGATCGGCAGAAAGTCTGGGAGCAGGGGCTCGGCGTTCCCGCCCGTCAGAAGCAGTCGCAGGCCGTCCGCGAGTCGTTCGACGACCCCTTCGAGAAACGATCCCGGGCCAAGAACCGCGTCGTCTTCGAGGCGTTCATCGAACAGGCGCTCGAGGTCAAGAAGCAACGGCAAGCGCTCTCCAAGATCCGCGCGGACATCCCCAAGTTCGCAACGACAATGATCGTCCGCGAACGGAAAGGAAAGCCCCGCGAAACGCATTTGTTGACGCAAGGCGATTTCACCAGGCCCGCGAGGGTGGTGTCGCCGGGGGTGCCCTCAGTGCTGCCGCCGCTGAATGGAGGCGGCGACCGCCGCGACCTTTCGCGTTGGCTCTTCGAACCGGGTCACCCGCTCACGTCGCGCGTGGCGGTAAACCGGATGTGGCAGTCGCATTTCGGTCGAGGGCTGGTCGAGACCGAGAACGACTTCGGCACACAAGGGTCGCCCCCGTCGCACCCGGAATTGCTCGACTGGCTGGCCACCGAGTTCATCCGCGCGGGTTGGAGCCAGAAGGCGTTGCACCGGCTGATCGTGACGAGTGCGACGTATCGGCAAGCGTCGACCGCAAGGCCCGAACTGGCGAACGTCGACCCCGGCAACCGTCGCCTGGCCCGGCAGTCTCGCTTGCGTCTGGAGGCTGAGCTCATCCGGGACGCGGCGCTCGCGGCGAGTGGGTTGCTGACCCCGAAAATCGGCGGGCCGAGCGTGTTTCCTCCGCAGCCCGACGGCGTGATGAACCTCGGCCAGATGCGCCGGGAATGGTCGCCGGATACCGGGCTCGACCGCTACCGTCGGGGCCTTTACACGTTCTTTTGGCGGGCGACCCCGCACCCCGGCTTGCTCGCGTTCGACGCCCCCGACGCGACCCGCGTCTGTACACGCCGCGAGCGCTCGAACACACCGCTACAGGCGCTCACGCTCTTGAATGACGAAGCGTACGTCGAATGCGCCCGGGCCCTGGCCGACCGGGTTCTGCGGGAATGCTCCGGCGGCGACGACGCCCGACTCACCGCCGCTTACCGTCTCTGCCTGGCCCGAACGCCCGGCGAACACGAGCGAGGGCGGGTGGCGATGCTCTTGCGGACGGTCCGCTCCGAAACTTCGAATCAAGAGCGGGACGCCTGGAACACGGTCGCGCGGGTCTTGCTCAACCTCGACGAATTCATCACTCGGGAATAACATGAGCGACCTTTCAAAAGAGCAACTCATCACACGACGTCACCTGTTCGGCCAATGCGGAGTCGGCATCGGCTCGATGGCGCTCGCGTCGATCCTGGGCGAGGGGGTCGCGCGTTCCGCGCCGGTCGACCCGATGACGCCGAAGCCCGGCCACTTCGCCCCGAAGGCGAAGAACGTGATCTTCCTGTTCATGGCGGGGGGGCCGAGTCAGCTCGAACTCTTCGACGACAAGCCCGAGCTTCGTAAACGACACAACCAGCCGATCCCCGACTCGTTCTTGGAGGGCAAGCGGTTCGCCTTCATGGACACGTTCGCCAAGGAGAAGCCCAGGCTCCTGGCGACGGAACGCAAATTCGCGCGGTACGGGCGATCGGGCGCGACGATCTCGTCGTGCCTACCGGAGTTGGCGAAGGTTGCCGACGACCTCACGTTCGTCAAATCGATGGCGACCGACCCGATCAACCACGCCCCCGCGAAGCTGTTCGTCAACACCGGATCGACCCAGTTCGGGAGGCCGAGCATGGGGAGTTGGGTCACCTACGGCATCGGCAGCGAGTCACGCGACCTGCCCGGTTTCATGGTCCTTCAGTCCGGCCCGAGAGGCCCTCGCGGCGGTGCCCCCTTGTGGGGGAACGGGTTCCTGCCGAGCACCTATCAAGGCGTGCCACTTCGAAACGGACCCGAGCCGATCCTCGACCTTTCGAGCCCGAAGGGGATGACGGCGGAGCGTCAGCGGCAGACGCTGGACGCGATCCGCGACCTCAATTCCGAACGACTGCGCGCCGTGGGCGACCCCGAGATCGCCTCGCGGATCGCCTCGTACGAGATGGCCTACCGCATGCAGACGAGTGCCCCCGAGTTGATCGACCTGGCGGGCGAATCGCGGGCGACCCTCGACAGTTACGGCGTCGAGCCCGGGCAGCCCTCGTTCGGCGCCAACTGTCTGCTGGCCCGGCGGATGGTCGAGCGCGGGGTCCGGTTCGTGCAGCTTTACCACGCCGACTGGGACCACCACGGCAGCCCCGGGCAGGACCTCCGCGGCGACCTCGACCGCATCTGCCGCGACATCGACCGCCCTTGTGCCGCCTTGATCCGCGACCTCAAATCGCGAGGCCTGCTCGACGAAACCCTCGTGGTCTGGACGGGCGAGTTCGGACGGACGCCGATGGGTGAAATCCGTGAACATATCGGAAGAAACCACCACGTCGACGCCTACACTCTCTGGCTCGCGGGGGGGGGAATCAAGCCCGGCATGACGCTGGGGACCACCGACGAGTTCGGCTTTTCCGCCGTCGAAGACCGGGTTCACGTCCACGACCTGCAGGCCACGATCCTTCACCTGTTGGGTCTCGACCACGAAAAACTGACGTTCCCGTTCCAGGGCCGGAACTTCCGGTTGACGGACGTCGCGGGGAAGGTCGTGACGAAGCTTCTGGCTTGAGCGAAGGGTGTCCGGCCCTGGGCCGATGCATGATTCCGCCTTGTTTTGTAGTGATGTGGGGTCCGCGATCGCGGACCATCTTCGGCAACGACTCGGGCCGGTCGTGGTCCGCGCGGCGGACCCAACAAAACTGAGTCGATGCCCGTCGGGAGACCCTCACCGAGCGTGGCCGCCTCCCGCGCCGAGCGCTGACTCCTTGTATGTGAACACCCGCGCGTTATGCTCGTCGCCGGATGTTCCGGGCGACTCATTCCGCGAAAGGACTCTCACATGCTTTTGCGATCGTTCCCGTTCTCGCGACGCCTTGTTCCGGCCGCCGTGATCTTCGGAATCGCGGCCCACGCGACGGTGTTCGCCCAAAACGCGCCGAAGGCCAAAGCCAAGGCGGCCCCGAATCCGCCTCCCACGACGGCGAACGTGCCCTATGGCGATCACCCGCGCGAGGTTCTCGATTTTTACAAGGCCGAGTCATCGACGCCCACCCCGTTGGTGGTGTTCATCCACGGCGGCGGCTGGGTGAACGGCGATAAGGCGGGGATCGGCTCCGCGAACGTGAAGCGGCTCCTGGCCGAGGGGATCTCGGTGGCGGCGATCAACTATCGGTTCATCCCGCAGGCGATGGAGGCCGGCATCAAGCCGCCCGTGAAATGGCCCCTCCAAGACGCGGCGAGGGCCGTGCAATTCCTCCGCTCCAAGGCCGGCCAGTGGAACATCGACAAGACCCGGGTGGCCGCGACGGGAGGCTCCGCGGGAGCCTGTTCCTCACTCTGGCTGGCCTTCCACGACGACATGGCCGAGCCCGAAAGCAAGGACCCCATCGCCCGAGAATCGACTCGTCTGACCGCCGCGGCGGTGATCGGGTCGCAGACTTCGCTCGACCCGAAGCAACTCCGCCGCTGGATGCCCAACATGATGTACGGCGGCCACGCCCTCGGTTTCACCAAGCCCGGCCAGAAGCGAGACGGCGAATTCCAGGCGTTCCTGGATCACCGAGACGAGGTGCTGCCCTGGATCAAGGAATACTCACCCTTCGAACACGCAGGGGCCGGAGACCCCCCGGTGTTCCTCGACTACCCCGCGCAAAAGAAGCCCCCGGTGATCGGAGAAGCCCAGGAAGACCCGACCCATTCGGCCGTGAACGCGCTGGACCTTGTCGATAAGCTAAAGGCCGCGAAGGCCGAGGTCCATCTCGCCTACCCCGAGCATAAAGACCCCGAGTACCCCACCCCGACCGATTTCCTGATCGCCAAGCTGAAGGCGGCTGGGAAATAGGACCGTTCCGGATCGGTGCGTCTTGAGCCCCGCGGTGGCGCCACTCGTTCCCGCGGTCTCCGTGGGAATGCCGTCTCCGACGCTCTGCGTCGTCTTTCTCCGGATCAATGCGGCCTCAGCGCGTCCCGGTCGGCATTCCAACGGGGACCCTGGGAACGAGTGCGAACCGCACACTCACTCGTGTCTTCGCCACGGCTCCCGAATTCTCCAAAAAACTGCAACCCAACCCACCCCTGATCCCATTACTTGTGTCGTCACCAACCGAAAACGGGACGAGGAGCATGACCCGTGAACACCCGACGGGACGGAGCCGTCCTACGGCAGATCCATTCGCTGTTCAACCTCGGCGTGATCCGCGAGCTGACCGACGGGCAGTTGCTCGAACGGTTCTCAACCGGCAGGGGTGAGACCGCGGAACTCGCCTTCGCGGCCTTGGTTGAGCGGCACGGCGCGATGGTGTCGCGGGTCTGCCGCGCGTTGCTGCACGACCCTCACGACAGCCAGGACGCATTTCAGGCGACCTTCCTGATTCTGGTCAAGAAGGCCCGCGCCCTCTGGGTCCGCGATTCCTTGGGGCCGTGGCTCTATCAGGTCGCCTTCCGCACGGCGTCGTGTGCCCGCTCGGACGCGCTACGGCGGCGGATGCACGAACGTCGGAAAGCCGAATCGGCGAGTCTTGAAATCTATGAAAATAGTACGTCAGAACGTGAGCGAATGCTCCACGAAGAGATCAATCGACTCCCCGAGCGTTACCGCGTGCCGATCGTCCTGTGCGACCTGGAAGGCCACACCTGCGAGGAGGCCGCGAGGCGGATGGGACGCCCGGTCGGCATGGTAAAGAGCTGGCGTTCTCGGGGCCGCGAGCAATTGCGAACCCGCCTGACCCGACTCGGCCTGGCCCCTTCGGCGGGAGTCGCGGTCTTGCTCACGGCGGAGTCCGCGAAGGCGTCGGTGCCGAAGGTGATGGCGGAGGAAACCGTCCATCTGGCGGTCGGTGTTCTGTCGGGATGGAAGACGGCCGGGGAGGTCTCGGCGTCGGTGCGACTGCTGGTCAAAGGAGTGCTCAAGACCATGTTTTTCTGCAAGTTAAGGACGACGGCATGCGTCCTCTTCGCGACGGCGTTCCTCGCGGGAGGTGTCGGGGTGGTCGCGAGAGTCGGCTCGGGGGATGTGAAGACGGAGGAGGGTCCCGCACGGGTTCAAGTGCCTCGTCCGAAGACGCCCGCCGTGGAGGATTCGCGAGAAAGCCGGCCGATGACCCTCCGCGACGCGATCCGGATCGGGCTTGAAAACTCGGAGAGACTTCGGCTGATCAGTCTCGGCACGGCCGGAGTGCCGGTCGGCGGGGCCGTGATCAATCCGCGGAACGCCGATGTCGACGCCATCGTCATCGCACCTCTTAACGCTGACCTCAACACCCAGCGTTTCAAGACCGAGATCATGGCCCAGGTTCGCTCGATTGAACAGCAGTACTGGAGCCTGATGTAAAAGCGAGAACATTTCAAGGCGTGCGAAACAGCCGTCGCATTCGCCTCGGGCACATTCCAACCTTTGCCGATCTTGCCCTCTCAAACCTCGGTGCCGATGCCCATTGGCCCCGGCCCCGCTCCTTCTAACGCCAGGCCCGAACCCGCCGATCCGGACAAGAAGCCCGACGCCGCCGACCCCGAGGGCAAGACGTTCTCATTCCACTTCACGCTCGGTCGCGGGCCGAACCCGGTCGAGATCAAGGGCTCGTTCACGATCGCCCCGGCCCGCTAAGGATGGTCGCGAAGCGGGAGGATTGCAAAGTCCGTCCTTCTCCCCCCGGGAGAAGGTGGCCGGAGGCCGGATGAGGGTTCCCGGTTCGCGCGTAAGGCAAAAGGACCCTCATCCGCCGCTTCGCGGCACCTTCTCCCCGGGGGAGAAGGGTTATTGGCGAACTTTGCAATCCTCCTGTTCACCACAGCTCCCGCTTGCGGCCGGGGCCTTTCCGTGCGATGTTATCGGGGTCCGCCCTCGATCGCCTCGTCACGATGATCAACATTCCCGGACGCGTCACGGATTCGCCTTTGCTCGAATCCTTCGCAGGTCTTTCTCACGAAGCTCTCCACCTGCTTCGCGTCGTCTCTTGGGCCACTCCCTTTGTCCAAAAAGGAGCAGAGATGCGCGACCTTTTCGCCAACGACCACGCCAATGAGCTGCGCGCCCGGGGGTTCAGCAGGCGCGATTTCGGCCGCTGGGCCGCGCTGCTTTCCGCGGGGACGGCCTTGCCCTTTTATAACGAGGCCGCACTCGCTCAAGACCTCCGCGCCATCGGCAAGATCCCGCCCGACGCCGTCAAGATCAACGCCAATGAGAACCCCATGGGACCTTGCCCCGCCGCGATCGAGGCGATGCGCGCGGTGCTGCCCCAAGGGGGGCGCTACCTGTTCAATCACACGTATGAATTCATGGACACGATGGCTGAGGTCGAGGGCATCCCGGCCTCGCACGTCCTTCCTTTCCCCGGTTCCAGCGACCCGCTCCACCGGGCGGTCATGGCGTTCGCGTCGCCGAGTCGCCCGCTGGTCATCGCCGAGCCGGGTTACGAAGCCCCCGAACGCGCCGCCATGTTCATCGGCGCGAAGACCATCTCGGTGCCGCTGCGAAAGGATTGTTCCCACGACCCGCAAGGGATGGTCAACGCCGACCCCAATACCGGCGTGATTTATCTCTGCAACCCCAACAACCCGACGGGGAGCGTGACCCGGAAGGAAGACATCGACTACATCGTCGCGAACAAGCCCAAAGGGTGCATCGTCCTGCTCGACGAAGCGTACATCCACTTCGCAACCAATGCCATTCCCGCGACCGAGACGGTTAAATTGGACAAAGACGTGATCATTCTGAGAACGTTCTCAAAACTCTACGGCATGGCGGGACTTCGCGCGGGCGCCGCGCTCGGGCGACCGGACCTTCTGGAGAAGCTCAGGGACTACGGCGGCCTGGGCATCATGCCCGCGACGGCGATGGCCGGGGCGGTCGCCTCGCTTCGGCAGAAGGGACTCGTCGCCGAGCGGAGGAAGGCCATGGCCGAGGTCCGCGACGACGTTTGCTCATGGTTGAGCAAGAAGGGTTATGCGTTCTTGCCTACGGAAGCCAACATGGTGATGATCGACGGCAAGCGGCCCGGCCGGCGGACGATCGAGGCGATGCTCGCTCACAAAGTGGCCATCGGCCGATCTTGGCCGTCGATGCCCAACCACGTTCGCGTGACGATCGGCACGCCCGATGAGATGGCGAAGTTCAAAGCCGCCTTCGAGCGCGTCATGGGGGCGTGAGCGGCGACGGGGTCACCGTTCGTGGAGTTCGAGCGGAAGTCCATCGGGATCGGCGAAAAACGTGAACCGTTTGCCCGTGTGCTCGTCGACCCGCACGGGCTCCACGGGCACTTTTTTTTGCCGAAGGTCGGCAACAGCCTCGTCGATATCGGCGACCTCGAAGGCCAGGTGCCGGAGCCCTCGGGCCTCGGGGTAACTCGGGCGCTTCGGCGGGTCGGGGAATGAGAAGAGCTCGATCTGGGTCCCGTCAGGAAGCGCGAGGTCGAGCTTGTAGGAGTTACGCCCGTGTCGAAAGACCTCGCGGATGACTCCAAGGCCCAGGGTCTGAGTATAGAAAGCCTTCGAAATCGCGTAGTCCGAACAGATGACGGCGACGTGGTGGGTTTTGAGGATTTTCATGGCGCTGATTTGCCTTCGGTTTTCATAGGCTCCGCGGTCGCGGGCGCATTCCGCCGGACCCGCATGTGTCGATTCGGGGGTCAATGACGGATGGTCCGCAATCGCGGACCCTACAAGAACTGCCGACCTTGGAGTGCGAGAGCTTGCTCCCGCTTTCGAGAGGTGCCCCAGGCGGGAGCAAGCTCCCGCACTCCAATGGGGCTCGGATTAATCCCGGCGGTTCCTCGACGCAACCCCGCCGCACCGCTATGCTATTCGGGGTCGATGCCCGACCCTCTCCCGGCGACCGCCGCTCCGGGCTTCGCCGATCGATCCACAGGATTCCTCACCTGAAGGAAAGGAGCACCTCATGTCGCGTCCGGTTCATGTCTTTTTGTTCACGCCATTGTTGGTCGCGGCGACGCTCGCCACGGCCGCGAGGGCCGAGTCGGGCCTTCCCAAGAAAGTCGCCACGGTCGAAGGGATCACCGAATACACCCTCGACAACGGCCTGCGGTTCCTTGTCTTCCCGGACGCGTCGACCCCCAAGGTCACCGTCAACATGACCGTGCTCGTCGGCTCGCGCCACGAGGGCTACGGCGAGACAGGCATGGCGCACTTGCTTGAGCACATGGTGTTCAAAGGCACTCCCACGCATGCCAACATCAGCGAGGCCATGAAGACCCGGGGCGCCCAGTTCAACGGCTCCACCAACTCCGACCGCACCAATTATTACGAGACCCTCTCGGCCACCGACGAGAACCTCGAATTCGCGATCCGGCTCGAAGCCGACCGGCTCGTGAACAGCCACGTCCGGGCCGACGACCTCCGCACCGAGTTCTCGGTCGTCCGCAACGAGTTCGAATCGGGCGAGAACTCGCCCCAGCGCGTGCTCAACCAGCGGATGATGGCGACCGCCTTCGAGTGGCACAACTACGGCAAGTCCACCATCGGCAACCGCTCCGACATCGAGCGCGTTCCCATCAACAGGCTCCAGGCGTTTTACAAGAAGTTTTACCAGCCCGACAACGTCGTCCTGGTGGTCGCCGGTAAGATCGACGAGAAGAAGACGCTTGAACTTGTGAACAAGTACTTCGGCGCGATCCCCAAGCCGACGCGCGTGCTCGACGCGACGTATACCGAAGAACCCCCGCAAGACGGCGAACGGCTTGTCACCCTGCGACGCGTCGGCGATACGCCGTCGCTGGGCATCCTCTACCACGCCCCCGCGGCGTCTCACCCGGACACCCCGCCGCTGCAGATGCTCGCGAGCATCCTCACGTCGCAGCCCTCGGGCAAGCTCTACAAGGCCCTGATCGAGACGCGCAAGGCCGCCGGCGTCTTCGCGTCGTCGGGGGGTCAACACGACCCCGGCACGTTCGAGGTCGCCGCGGGCCTGCCCAAGGGCGGGTCGGTCGATGAGGTCCGCGACACGATCCTCTCGATCCTCGAGGAAGTGAAGGAAAAAGGCGTCACCCTGGAAGAGGTCGACCGCGCCAAGCGGCAGTACCTCAAGAACCGTGAGCTCGGATCGACCGACGCCAACCAGCTCGCCGTGAGGCTCAGCGAGGCCATCGCCGACGGCGACTGGCGGCTCTACTTCCTCGACCGCGACTGGATCGAAAAGGTCACGCCGGAGCAGGTGAAAGAGGTCGCCGCGAAGTACCTCACCCGCAGCAACCGCACCGTGGGCGTGTTCACCCCGACCGCCAGCCCCGAACGCACGCCGATCCCCGCGGCGACGGACATCGCCAAGCTCGTCGACGGCTACAAGGGCCGCGAAGTCTCCGATTCGTCTGAAGCGTTCGACGTCTCGCCGCTGGCCATCGAGGCCCGCATCACGAAGGCCGAGCCGATCGAAGGCGTGAAGGTCGCGCTCCTGCCCAAGAAATCCCGCGGCGGCACCGTGCAGATCCACCTCACTCTGCACTACGGCAACGCGGAGAACCTGAAAGGCTACGAATCGGCCGCCGGGTTTCTCGGAGCGCTGATGATTCGCGGCGGCACCAAGAGTCTCGACCGCCAGAAGCTTCAGGACCTCCTCGATAAGAATGTCGCCACGATCAGCAGCGGCGGCGGCGGCGGCGGCGGTCGCGGCGGACGTCGCGGCGGGGGAGGCGGGGGCGGAGGCGCTCCCGGCTCGATCACGTTCAACGTCGAAACCAAGCGCGCCAACCTCGCGCCGGTGATCGATATCCTTCGCCAGATCCTGCGAGAGCCGGCATTGCCGCAAAAGGACTTCGAAGAGGCGAAGCTCGCCAGGCTGGCGGGTATCGAGCAGACCCGGACCGACCCGGCCGCGATCGCCGGCAACCGGATCGCCCGCCTGCTTTCGAGCTACCCGAAGGGCGACGTCCGGTACGTTCCGACCATCGATGAATCGATCGACCGCCTCAAGGCGACCACGATTGAACAGGTCCGCACGCTTTACAACGATTACCTCGGAACGACGCGCGGGGAACTCGTGGTGATCGGCGACTTCGACCCGTCCGAGACGCTTCCGCTGCTGGCCAAGACGCTCGAAGGCTGGAAGTCCGGCAAGCCGTACGCCCGGATCGAGCACCCCTTCGAGGCGAATCTGCCGGTGGTCCGTGAGACGATCAACACGCCCGACAAGGCGAACGCGACGTACCTCGCCGCGATGACCGTCCCGATCGGCGACACCCACCCGGACTACCCCGCGCTCGTGATCGGCAACTACATCCTCGGCGGCGGCGCGCTTTCCTCGCGGCTGGGCGACCGGCTCCGCCAGAAGGACGGGCTCTCGTACGGTGCCGGCTCGGCGTTCGCCGCGAGCCCTTACGACGCCCGGGCGACCCTGAACCTACAGGCGATCTGCAACCCCGACAACCTCAAGAAAGTGGTGGTGGGCGCTGACGAGGAGTTCGCCCGACTGCTCCAAAACGGCGTGACCGAATCCGAGCTGGCCAACGCCAAGAACGGCTTCGCCCGCCAGGCGCAACTCCGCCGCAGCAACGACAGCGGCCTGGCCGGGATGATCGCCACGAACCTCAACCTGGGGAGGACCATGCGGCACGAGGTCGACCAGGAAAAGGCGATCGAGCAGCTCACCCCCGAAGCCGTCGGCTACGCCCTGCGAAAGCACTTCGACCCGAAGAAACTCTCGGTGATCACCGCGGGCGACGTCGAGAAGAAGTGATCGTTGGATGTTGATGTGAATGAAGACGGTCCCGCGGCTTCCTTCGAGAGGCCCCGGGACCGTTCTTCGCGCCGGCCCGCCTTCGGGGACCATCAATGCGATCTCACCGGCCGGGCTCCGGGGGATCGGGAATCAGGATCAGCCCGGGAACCCGGGCCGCCCATTGATACTTGCGGGTCATCGCGTCGGCCCACACGGCCGCTTGAAGAGTCTCGGGGTACACCGGCTCGCCGGCCAGTCGGTCGCGTTGCCCATGAATCCAGAGATGGCTCGCCCTTACCTCATAGCGAAACGATTGGGACATACACCAGACGTAATTCCAGCGCACCCCCGCGCCTGCCGCAACGATTGCCGTGATGACGATGAGAACCCTCGCGACGACCTTGACGGGCCGGGGCGTTACCCAGTATCGCGGGGAACCCCGGGCGCGCACCCGTGCCCAGTACAAAGCGAAGGTCGGGAAATGAGAGCCGTGCGCTGAGCGGTCCATGGTCGCTTCATGATCCGTGGCGTGATCTGCTTGGTATTCCCGATCAATACACGTCACCCATGGTCATGCCCGCCGAAGAAATCACGGGCGCGGAGATCGGCTGGGGGCGGAGGCCGGTCGTAACGGCGGCCCACTGGACCCAGTCTTCCCAGTCGACCCCGGACCCCGAAGGGGGCGGCTCTCCCGGGTTCCTTCCCGTCAAGAGCGGCAGCAACGCGATGAGGACGATCATCAAGGTGCGGACGCGCTGGAATCGCGTCCTGTGCGCAGGTACAGGCGGGCAGTCGGCCGTGACGGGGAGAAGGACTGACTTTGCAATCCTCCCGCGGACGGCCGGCGCGTCACGATTCACAGGACGCTTCCCTCTTTTCATTCGATGATTCTTTAAAACGGCGCTCGAAATCCGCGCCCGAGGATTACAAAGTCCGCAATTAGCCCTTCTCCCCCCGGGAGAAGGTGCCGCGTAGCGGCGGATGAGGGTTCTTTTGCCTGACGCGAAGACCCGGGACCCTCATCCGGCCTCCGGCCACCTTCTCCCGAGGGGAGAAGGACGGACTTTGCAACCCTCGTGGCAGGCGCGTCACGATTCACAGGACGCTTCCCTCATTTCATTCGATGATTCTTTAAAACGGCGCTCGAAATCCGCGCCCGAGGATTGCGAAGTCGG
>JAYUFP010000634.1:0-4552 GCA_043738665.1 Isosphaeraceae bacterium | reverse complement strand
AGAAGCTCCTGGCAGTCGTCTCGGCCGGACCAACCGGAGCCCCGGACGACAGTAGGGACAAGGCCGGTGTCAATCGGTCATTCGATTCGAAGGCGTCGGCAACGGGCAACAAGGTTTCCGGCGCAGGCTCTCCGGTCGCCGCGGCGTATTCGAGTCCCGCATCGGTATCGACACCAAGGGAGTCCGAAGGCGCGAACTCGAACGAGGCCGACAACTCTTCGGCCGGGGGCACCTGGAATGTATCGAGCAGCAAGGCTTCGATCTCTTGCCGGGGGGTCTCCGGCCCGTGATCAAAAGGCGTCGTTACGGCTTCAATCGCGCTCTCGTGGCCCGAACTTATCCGGGACTCTTCAGGAAGGAAAGAGTCCTCGCTGAACGTGGCTGTGTCAGGATGTGAGAATTCGACTTCGGCGGGAAGTTCGGCCACGGGCGCGGATTCGTGAAGTGCCCAGTGGGACTGGGGCGCGGAGGCTTCCGAGGCGAGGAGTTCCGCGAAAGCGTCGGAAGCGGGGCCCTCCTCCTTGTCCATGTCACCCGTGACGGCCTCGGCGTGCTCGTCCATCAATCCGTCTTTGCACTCCGAGCCGAACGCCTCGTCTTCCGGTAAGAGCGTGGCCTCCTCCTTGTGCATCTCCATGGAAGCGAGGATTTCGCCGCCGAAGAGAGCAGAGTGATCAAAATCCGGATGATTCGATGGCTCGGAGACGGGATGCAAGGGGGGGTTGAGGTTCCTCAACTCTCGGGGGTGATCGTCAGGAACCGGGTCGACGACCGGAGGCAACACGGAAGAGTGGGAGAAGTCGGCGCGGAGTTCGAGACCCGGCGCCAGTTCGGAATCGTCGGCGGAAATCCGGGGTTCGTCGTAGGAATCGACGGCCGTGATCCCGGAATAAGCTCGTGGCGTCGGGGTCGCGGGTGCGTGCGCTTCAGCGGCAACGAGTTGACCGTCCCTCCGGAGCTTTTCGAGTCGGTCGCGGCTCTGACAATAATCGGGGTGTGCCTCTCCAAAGAGCTGGCGGCGAATTTCGAGGGCTTCGGCGAGGAGATTCTCGGCACCCTTGCGATCTCCTTTTCGTTGGAGCAGCCAGGCGAGATTTCCGAGATTCGTGGCGTAGTCGGGGTGGAACTCACCAAGAGCGGCTTTACGAGACTTCAACGCCCGAATGAGCAGATCTTCCGCCCCCTCGAAATCGCCACGCTTGCGGACCAGCGCCGCGAGAGCACTCAGGCTCGCCGCGTAACTCGGATGTTCGGTTCCGAACGCGTTCTTTCGGATCTCAATCGCTTCACTGAGCAAGGCTTCCGCTTTGACCGCATCACCCTGCTGGCCGAGCACGTCCGCGAGAGCGACCAGGGCCTGGGCGTAGTCCGGGTGGTCTTCTCCGCAGACGGCGTGACGGAGTTCGACGGCTTCCTTCAAAAGCATCTTCGCCCAGGTCGAATCACCACGTTTCTGGACGAGCCGGGCGAGGTTGATTAGACTCGTGATGTAGTCCGGGTGCCGCGCCCCGAGGACGTCCTTGCGAATCGCAAGGACCTGGCGGAGAAACGGTTCAGCCCCGGCCAGGTCCCCACCGTGCTGAAGGGTCGTCGCGAGTTGATTCAGGCTCGTGGCGTAGTCCGGGTGTCGTTCGCCGAGCGAAATCCGAAATGTCTCGGAGACCTGACGGAGCAAGACTTCCGCCCCCTTGATGTCACCCTTCTTCTCAAGAATTTGCGCGACCTGGGACTGGATGGCCGCGTACTCTGGGTGTCGCTCGCCCAGCGACTGTTTTTTCGTATCAAGAATGAGACGCCAAATCGGCTCGGCCTCTTCGAGTTTCCCTTCTTTTTGAAGGAGTCTCGCGAGAGAACCAATCCCCGTCAGATAGTGAGGATGAGTCTCACCGACGGACTGCTTGAGGAGTTCGATGGCCTGCCTCAAGAGGGTCTCCGCCTCGTCAAATCGACCGCACGCCTGCATAACTTCGGTGAGGACGAACAGGCTCTTGGCAACCTCGGAGTGGTCTTCGCCAAGAGTCTTCCGCTGGATGACGATCGCGTCTCTGAGGAGCTTCTCGGCCGAATCCAGCTCGTTCTTGAGCCGATGCAAATCCGCCATCGCGACCAGGCTCGTCGCGTAGTCCTGGTGGTCGACTCCCATCGCGACGCGGCGGACGTCAAGCGCCTTTTGGAGGAGCGGTTCAGCCCCCTCGAAATCCTCGAAACGGAGCATTAACCGCCCCAGCAAGTCGAGGCTTTCGGCGTAGACGGGGTGCTTTTCGCCGAGGGCCTTCTTGCGGATCTCTAGGGAGCGCTGAAGCACCGTCTCGGCGTCGCCGAGTTCCTCCTTGGCCGTGAGGATCTCCGCGAGCATGGTCAGGCCGGCGGCGTATTCGGGGTGGCGGTCCCCGACGAACTTCTCTTGCAGGGCGATGAGTTGCCGGACGCGTCCTTCCGCCTCCTCGGCGCGGCCCTCGTTGATTAGCTCGCGGACTTCGGAGGTGAGCCGGTTGGCCCGATCCCTGTAAAGATCGCCGTATTCTTTGGTCGCCAGTCGACTCGACGAATCAAATAATCCCATTGTGGTCCCCTAAGCGCCAGCCCGAGCCGAACTCTCACGCGAAGGCCGGGCCCGCGCGCCACGACCGGGAATCAATGGGCTTGTCGACCGAAGTACCACCGCATTGGCGGTGCAGGCCGAAAGCTGCTCCCGACTTGCTCGTCAATCGTCTGTCGCTTCACGGAATCGTCGCCGCGATTGCGCCATCGACCATTTCCGGAAGTAGCCAAACCCGATCACGAAGTCGGCGCGGTGCCCGAGAAACCTCGTACGCCGTGAATCGCGCGTCGTCAGCCGTCGAAACGACTCGCCATCTGTCTGTACCATAGAATACAGATGGAGAAATCGTCGGGTGTGTCCGGGGAAACCGGGCTGAATTCGGGGCGACCCGACGTTTCTAATGCGAGCCCGCCGGCTCGGAAAGCCGCGAGCGTGCGGCGGCCACGGCAAGAGCGTGACCGAACGCCGACTCGACCGACTCGTACCAATCCGCCCACTCAGCGTCTGTTGCCGCGTGTCCCGCCTCGACAAGCGAAAGCAGAGCCGAATACGGGTGATCCCCTTCCGCGAGACCCTTGGCCGCCTCCGAAGGTTCCGCGGTGACCGCGGAGAAAAGCTCATCCCTCAAGCTCTGGGAAGACTGGCGACAACGGGCGAGCGGCTCGAATTCCGGAGACGCGGGGCAAGTGAGGCGACCCACCCGATCGAGCACCTTGATCGACCTGGCCCGAATCCCTTTACTGGCATTTCGAGAGACCTCTGCCTCTCTGAGAGCGGGTAGTAACGCCGCGATCGCTTCAAGGCCTCCCAGGTCTTCCGAAGGGACGGCCAAGCCGAGTTCCCGGTGAGCGTCGATGACGGACGACTGAAGCGCTGAATAGCGTTGACGCGCGTCGAGCGTGGGCTGCTCCAAAGAGTCTGGAGCGACGACACCCTCTCGCATCAGGGCGCGGGCCGTGTTGTTAAAGAGCTGGGCGAGACTCGCGAATCGTTCGCGAAGGCTTTCCAGATCGTCAGCAATTTTGTCGGTAAGGATTTCTTCAGAAACGGCGACGCGATCGGCGACGACCACGACGGGTTCCTGAGTCGATGCAGGCGGAGCAAGCAGGACGGGAGGTGCGAGGGTTTCCGGCGGGCCGACGCCGACCCGGATTGCGACCGTATCGCTGTCGACCGCCGGCGGAATCGCGTTCTGACGCTCGGCGATCGGATTGCTCACCCGCCAATCACGCCTGGCTTTCCGGAGCTGGTCAAGGCTGTTCAGACTGACGACCGACTTCGGATGTCCCGGCCCGAGCGTCGCGCAGCGCACTTCGGCGGCCTTCTCGAGCAACGGCTCAGCCTCGTCGAGCTGGCCTCGCGCCCAGAGGACTCCGCCCAGACTGCTCAGGTTGGTGGCAAAGTCGGGGTGGTTCTCACCGAGCGTTTCCCGCCGGACGTCGAGTGCCTCACGCAGCAAGGGTTCGGCGGCATCGGCGTTGCCCTGCATGATCAACAGGAGGGCAAGTTGATTCAGGGCCGAGGCGAATTCGGGATGACGGGTCCCGAGGGAGCCTTTGATCAACGCGATCCGGTTTCTCGCGTTGAGCACTGCGTCACTATCGGAACGTTCGGCGGCGTTCGGTCTCATAGGAGGGTTCCGAGCGGCGACCTGATTCCGATTGATGAGCCACAAGAGTCTGAGATGACAAGGTATAGCTCGACTCTTGCGAACGGTCAAGGCGTTTGCAAAGCGCCCCGGAACCTCGTTTGAATTCGTCAACACAAGGGGCCGTAGGTCTCTGGGAACGGAATGCCCGTAATCCTGAGCGGCCGCGGGGTGCCAGTGATGACGAATTGCGGCGGTGGGTTTGCGGGCATTTGAGCACATTCGTCAAAAAAGCTCGGCTTGGCCGACCAATGCCCTTGAGTGAGCCTCAGCGTGCATGAATGTTGCCGTTTTCCGTGACGTCGGCGGAAGCGTCGTTCGCGCCCGCCGGCACGGGACTGGTCTGGAACAGCGTGCGGAAC
>JAYUFP010000633.1:0-4555 GCA_043738665.1 Isosphaeraceae bacterium | reverse complement strand
CCATGACCCGGGTCGGTCATGGCGCGGCGACACGTTTTTATTCAGAGCCGGGATCGACGGACTCTTAAGCCTCGAGTTGCGATGCAACGCGAGCACTCCGGCGACGGCGGTACAACGCCAGTCCGGCGGGGACCGCCATCAGGGCCATGATGACCGTCGATGGCTCGGGGACGGCGGACGCCTCGGGGACCGAACCGGTCGCGGCCGTGCCGTGGTCAATGATGCCGGTCGTGCCGACGATCGGCGCGAGGTTCGAGGTGTAACCCCAGACCACGCTCGTGCCGCCGGTCGGCAGCCAAGTCCCTACCGCATACTGCGCGTCGAGCGAGAATGGGAGCGTATTGATCGAGAAAATCGGCGTCCCACCGGCCGCGAAGGTGGGGTTGACGTTGAGAACATTTTCCGGCGAGACCGAGGTCGCACTCCCGGCAGGGGAGTATAAGTTCCCGAAAACAAGCCCGCTTCCCGCGTTCAACTGACCCACGGTGATCCGGTTCGCGGCCAAGATCGAAACGGAGTTGTCCGTGATCGGCACCGAACCGCCGTCGTTGAAGGCCGAGAACAGATAGAGATACTGGGCCGTGTTACCGAAGACCGAGTTGACGGCACTGGCCCCCGACGGATCGACCCCGTAGCTCCCTCCGGAAAGTTGATAGACGGCGAAGGCGACCACGGCGGAGTTCGTCCCTCCGCTGAAACCGATGCCCGGGTGGGTGTTCCCGGAGAGGATGAAACCGGCCCTCGCCTCGCCGCCGATGGCCGCGACGGCAATTACGGCCATGGCCATCCCGTAACGACGCGTCAAGTGACTCAAACTTTTCAAGCGTGCAATCATGATTCATACTCCTCGGGGGTTTTCAGATTCGACTAACCCTCACCCGAGTGCCGGGGGGGGCGACCACACCAGGACAACAGAGAGTCCCCGCATTTCGGTGGGGACGGACCGTCTTGGCCGGAACGTGAGCGACTGCGGAAACAGAAGTCAAATCACTACTTCGGCAATCATTCAATATGTCGTGACCGTTAAATGCTTTTAACCGAAAATTAAGACGACAGCCAAACATAATATTGGAAAAGCGATTGTTTGTTTTCTAAGAAATAGTGATGTCTTGTTAAGAAACTTGTCTAAATTAAGCACAGTCGGACGCAAAACGTTCAGTTGCGTTCGCAAACATGCCACTCATTTTACTGCTTTCCGGCATCAATAAACCCACGACGTCATGCCGTTTATGTTGCGATAAATCACCACTCACGATGCGCGCGCGCGCCGCGGACGGAAGGATTCTTGATTTTGACAAGGAGATAAATCCCTCCTTACAATATGGGGGGCGAGGTCAGACGGCCATCGATCGCTTCGACGCCCCGTTGCCGAACTCGATTCGTGACGGGCCGGAGTCCCAGGGAACCGGTCGACGACCGCTTACACTCCACGCGGTCTGTTTTGATTCATTTTGGGAGGGCGAAGCTCAGCTGCGCCCAGCATCGACTCGGGCTGATGAAACGTTGGCGTTGCCCGGGCTTTGTGTTCATCCCGAATGCGTCGCGCCCTTTTTTTCCCCCTTGCGAAACCTTGGTATCGCCTCAATCGAAGTGGGCATCGACTTCGGTTGAAGTGAGCGGTCGCGAAACCGTCAGCCGATCGCCCTCTCCCAGGCTTTGCGGGGAGAGGGAGGAGTGAGGGGTCTACCTTCGCGGGGCGAACCACGCGATGTTCGGCTCTCCCTGGCTTTGCGGGGAGAGGGAGGGGTGAGGGGCCGCGTTGCGCTCGACACTTCGGACGCGCCGGCGGGTCATTCCCGGACCCCGCACCCCTTACCCTCTCCCCGGAGTACCGGGGCGAGGGCGATCGTCTGAGGATTCGTCCGACTGTAATCCGCGACCGAAGGCGATCTTCGCATGGCTTCCGCGGGTATCACGGCTTGCAAACGGACGGAACAGGATCGCGCGCGACAAAAACTCGCCGATCGAGACCGAACTGCTTGCATCGTCAACGCGAACTTTCCATCAGCCCGGGCTCACCCTCCCGTTTTGAACGTCTCATTCAATGCCGCGCCGAGTATAAAATGAACCATCGTCGCCTCGGATCACCATCCGGGGGCGGAACTCGGAGTTGGTGGCGTCGGTGAACTTGCGTAGAATCGGGGGGCCTTGCGGCTCGAAGCCCGGTACGCCTGATTTCGGTTCGCGTAGAGAGACACCATGACCTCACGACGCCCTTTCCCCACCTCAAACTCAACGCCGTTCGCGCGGTCGGGGCTCGTCTTGTTGACGCTCCTAGGCGTTTCGGCGTATACAACCCCCGCGGTCGCCTGGCAGAACATCACGGCGAAAGGCCCTGCGAACCGGCTCTCCAAGGAGACCAGTCCTTACCTGCTCCTCCACGCCCATAACCCGGTCGATTGGTATCCCTGGGGTCCCGAGGCGTTTGCGAAGGCGAAGGCGGAGAAGAAACCGATCTTTCTCTCGGTCGGCTATTCGTCTTGCTACTGGTGCCACGTCATGGAGCGGGAGTCGTTCCAGAACGCCGAGATCGCCGGGAAGCTGAACGCAGGCTTCGTCTGCATCAAGGTCGATCGCGAGGAACGGCCCGACATCGACCAGGTCTATATGGCCGCGCTCCAGGTTTTCGGGAACGGCGGCTGGCCGATGTCGATGTTCCTGACGCCCGACGGCCGCCCGTTCTTCGGGGGAACGTATTTCCCCCCCAAGAACCGCGAAGGGAACGAAGGCTTCCCCGGCCTGATCGACCGCGTCGCCGGAGCCTGGAGAGATCACCGGGTTGAAGTCGAACGCGACGCCGACCGCCTCTCGGAGATCGTTCGCCGCTCTCTCAGTTTACAAGCGCTCAGGAAGCGCGCCCCGCTTTCGAGAACCATGGCCGTCGAAGGCCGGGCCGCTCTCGCCGAGCAGTTCGACCCGGAATTCGGCGGCTTCGGCTACGACCCGGATAACGCCCGGCGTCCCAAGTTCCCCGAGCCGGTGAACCTCGTCTTCCTACTCGATCAGCACCGGCGCGACCTGGCGGCGGGCAAGAAATCCAAGAGTCTCGACCCCTTGCCGATGGCGCGCCTGACCATCGAGAAGATGGCCGCGGGCGGAATCCGCGACCAGCTTGCCGGAGGCTATCACCGCTATGCCACGAGCCGGTACTGGATCGTCCCCCATTTCGAGAAAATGCTTTACGACAACGCCCAGCTCGCCTCCGCACACCTGCTCGCGTTCGAGGTGACGGGCGACCCCCGCTGGAAGCACGAGGCCCAGGCGACCTTCGGATTCGTCGCCCGCACCATGACCGCACCCGAGGGAGGGTTCTACTCAGCCCTCGACGCCGAGACCGACGGCGAGGAAGGGGCGTACTACGTCTGGTCACGAGACGAGGTGAAGGCAGCCCTCGGCTCGGGTAAAGAGTCCGAAGTCTTCTCGCGGATTTATGGGATGAAGCGTGAGCCGAACTTCGAGAAGAATCGATTCGTGCTTCTTGAGCCCCGCAGTCGGCAGGAACAGGCGGCAAGCCTGATGACCACCGTCGAAGACCTCGAAGTCCTGCTCTCACCGGCCCGCGCGAAGCTGCTGGCGGTTCGCGAGAAGCGCCCTTCGCCTTTGCGAGACGACAAGATCCTCACCTCATGGAACGGCCTGATGATCGCCGCCTATGCCGACGGCTTCCGCCTCTTGAAAGAACCCCGATATCGAGAAGCCGCGGAGAAAGCCGCCGATTTCCTGCTCGAAAAACTGCGAACCCCCGAGGGCCGCCTGTTGAGGACCTATCGCGCCGGAAAGGCGAAGCTCCCGGCGTACCTCGAAGATTACGCGTTCCTCACGCACGGGCTCTTGCGACTCCACGCGGCGACGGGTGACCCGAAGCGCCTTGAGCAGGCTCGTGCCTTGACCGACCGGATGATGACCGATTTCGACGACGAGAAAGCGGGCGGTTTTTTCTACACCTCCGACGATCACGAAAGCCTGATCGCACGCCCCAAAGACCCGAACGACAACGTCTTACCCAGCGGCAACAGTGTGGCCGTCCGGAACCTCGTCGCCCTTTCGGCCCTCACCAAGGAGCCGAAGTATCTCGATGCGGCGAAGAAGACACTTGACGCGTTCAGTTCCACATTAGGTCAGAGTCCCGCGTCGGTCCCGTTGTTGCTGGTCGGCCTTGAAGAGTATCTCGACGCAAGGCCCGAAGCCGAAGGACCAGTTGCCGAGACCCGCGATCAGACCCGGGACGGGAATGTCTTGACCGTCACTGTTCGAGGTCCCAAGCCTTCCAGCGTGCTACCGGCGATCCCGGGCCGCGAGTATTCCTTTGAACTGAGCCTGGAAATCCAGAAAGGCTGGCATATCTATGCCAACCCGACGGGAGTTGACGCAATCAAGCCCACTCGCGTCACTCTGGAAAACGGGCAAGGGGCGACCTTGGTTCGAGTCGAGTACCCTTCCGGCGAGGCGAAAGTGCTTGAGTCCAGCGGGAAAGAGAAAGTGTCGCTCTACGAGGGGAAAACCTCCTTCAAGGCCCGGGTGAAAGTTGAAGGGACCGAGCCCCGCCCGCTCTACC
>JAYUFP010000632.1:0-13448 GCA_043738665.1 Isosphaeraceae bacterium | reverse complement strand
TTGGTCTTCTGTCTCGTCTATTTCTGGAGAGTGGCCGAGCCCTGGTCACGGGAGGAACGTGCGATGAGCGTCGTCACAATCGGTCTGGCCGTGCTCCTCGTCGCGCGGCACCGCAAGAACTTCCGACGGATCAAGGACGGCACCGAGCCCAAGGTCGGCGGCAAGAAGAATCGATCAGGACGTATCCGCCTGGTCTGGCTCTTCCTGATGGCAGGGATCGGGATTCTTGCGATCAGCGCCGCGGCGACCTGGGACCGGATCGAGCGATCGAAAACGCTGCGGGTCGGTTCGCTCACGCTCCGTGAAGTCGCCCGCGTCGCCACGGGCCATCAGCGCGCCGAACGCGTCGTCTTCGCGGACGGCGGCAGACTTCTGGCCGTAACCTGCCCCCGCTATGACCGCCTCATGCTGTATCGCGTGACCGAACGTGACGAACTCGAACTGCTTCGCGACGTCGAATTGCCGGGCAAACCCGTGGCGGTCTGCGCGACGGCCGATCGGCTTTTCGTTCTACAACGGCATTCGGGGGACAATCGCCACGTCAAGCCGGGGTGGTGGAATACGTTCGACTTCAAGGGGGAACCGATCGGCCCGAAAGAATCCGTCGGCTTTTACCCTGACGACATGGTTCTTTCCAAGGACGCGATTCAGGTATACGTCCTCACGTCGGGAAGGGCCGAGGGGGACGCGAAGAAACCCGCGCCCGCTCTGGATGTCTATGACCTGAAATCGGAGAAGTGGATCGGGCACGTTTCGTTCGACAAGCCGGGCGATGACCCCGCTCGGCTCACTCTTTCGAACGCCGGAAGGTTCGCGGCGGTTGTGCTTCACGGTACTAACCAAGTCGCGGCGATGGACTTGGCCGACCCGTTTGCTCCGTCGCTCATCGGTCGTTCCGAGCTGAGCGACTTGCCGCGACCTTATCCTTCAACCCACTCGGGAAACGACTGGATCGTCATGCCGGTCGCTTCTGGGGCTGAAGGACTCTCGTTCCACGCCCGAGGGATCGGCGATTGCGTCGCGAGCACCTTGCCGAATGATTCGGGGCTCAGTTTCGCTCGAACCGCCGAGAAACACACGGTCAACCTCGGCAAGCTCTCGCTGCGTACCGGGGCCTTCGGGCTCAGCAAGACCCGCCCGATCGGCTTGGCGTTTTCTGCGGAGCGAAACCTGCTCGCCGTGGCGAACCGATCGGGAAGCGTTCATCTCGTGGCGATTCGGGCGGACGAGGAGCCGGTGGCGGTAAGGACGGTGGGGAATGACCGATGACCGATGACCGATGACCGATGACCGAATTGCTGATCCGCCATCCGTCATTGAGAATCCGTCATATGTTCAAGGCATGCTAAATATGTACCCTTTGTTATCCGACGCCGCGACCGCCAGCTTCTTGCCGTCGGGGCTGAAGGCGACGCTGTAGCTCATCGTGTTCGGGGCAATCTTCTGATGGAAGAGGGGTTTGGCCCCCTCGGCGACGTCCCAGACGTAGAGGTTGCCGCCGTAACCGACCGAAGCCAGTCTCTTGCCGTCGGGGCTGAACGAGAGCGAATACACGTCGTCGGGATGGCCGTCGAGCTTAACGATCTCTTTCAGATCGGCGACGTTCCAGATCCGGATCGTCTTGTCCACCGACCCCGAAGCGAGTCTTGAGCCGTCGGGACTGAACGAGAGGCCGTAGACCGGTGCGCCGTGGCCCGCACCTTTGCGAAGCTCCTTGCCGTCGGCCGCGTTCCAGATCTTGACGAGCTTGTCGTCGCCGCCGGTCGCCAGGAGGTCGCCTTTGGGGCTGTACGCCACCGCATACACCACGTTTTCGTGGGCTTTTTCGACCGCGCGGATCTGGGTTCCCTTCTCGACGTCCCACTGACGGAACGACTTATCCGCCGCACCAGTGACGACCGTCTTGCCGTCGGGTGCCCAGGCGACCGAGTAGATCTGTCCCTGGTGACCCGAGAACGTCTTGATCGCTCCCGGGACCACCGGCGGCCAGACTTTGACCGTCTTGTCTTCGGAGCCCGAAACCGTTGAACCGTCGGCGAGGGCGACCAGCGCGGTGACTGGCCCGGAATGACCGGTCAGATCGGCGAGTTCGGCCTTGGTGGGATCGGTCGCGGAAAGGTCGAAGAGCTTGACGTGATTATCACCCAGTCCCGCGGAAACTCGCTTGCTGTCCGCGGAGGTCGCCAGCGACAGGATCGGAGCCGCCTGCGCGGCGGTGGTGAGCAGGAGTTTGCCGTCGGCGGCGTTCCAGACTTTCAAGGTCTTGTCCGCCGAGCCGGTCACGATCTTGGAACCGTCCTTGGTCACGGCGACGGCACGAACGGCGTCTCCATGGCCTTCGAGCGTCCGGACGACATTGCCGTTATTGACGTCGAAAACCTTGACGGTCTTGTCCGCTGAGCCGGTGACGACCTGGGCTCCGTTTGGGGTCACCGCCAGAGCGAAGACCGGCCCCCGATGCCCGTTGAAAACTCGCACGGCGGAAGGAACCCAGCCCCGGATCCTATTGTCGTCGCCCGCCGAGATCACCGTTTTGCCGTCAGGCGTCAGGGCCACTCCGACGAGCGGCGCCGCATGCGTCGAGAGGGCCTGAAGCTCGCGGCCCGACGAGGCTTCCCAGACCCGCACCGTCTTGTCGGCGGAACCCGTGA
The DNA here is from genome assembly GCA_043738665.1 of Isosphaeraceae bacterium. Lineage (GTDB taxonomy): Bacteria > Planctomycetota > Planctomycetia > Isosphaerales > Isosphaeraceae > JAYUFP01. The sequence continues at coordinate 10,797 of JAYUFP010000632.1, read as the reverse complement.
CGATCTTCGAGCCATCGACTGCCAGGGCGACCGCGTTCACGGGACCGCCGTGGCCGTTCACCGTGGCTGTGTTCTTGCCGTCGGCGATGGTCCAGACCTTCACGGCCTTATCCGCCGATCCCGTGACGAGCGTTTTCCCGTCCTTGCTGACGGCGAACGCGAGCACCGCTTCGCCGTGCCCGGTGAAGTCGCGGACTGATTTCCCGTCATTCACGTTCCAGAGCTTTGCAGTCTTGTCCGCCGACGCGGACAGCAAGAGGTTCGCGTCATTCGGGGCGAATCCAAGGGCGTTGATCCGGCCCTTGTGCCCTTCAAGCTTCTTCACTTCCTTGGCGTCGGCGATGTTGTAGACCCGGATTGCGTTGTCCTCACTCGCCGCGGCCACCTGGCTGCCGTCGGCCTTGAAAGCCACCGCGGTCGCGGGGGAGGGTAGTCCCTCGAGCTTCTTGACCTCGTCCCCCTTCTCGGCGTTCAGGATCTTGATCGTCTTGTTGGCGAGCCCGAGAACGAGTTGTGAGCCGTCTCCCTTGAACGCCAGCGCCGTGATCGGCTCGCCGGCGTCGATTTCCTTGACGAGTGCGCCGTCGGCCATTTTCCAGACCCGGACGGTCTTGTCTCCGGCGGTGGCGACGCGGGCGCCGTCGGGGCTGACTGCGAACAGTTTGAGGGGTCCCTTGGCGTCGATGACCTTGGGCTCGGCGACCGGCAATTGCCAGAGCCTCGCCAGGCCGTCGGAACCGGCCGAGACGAGCTGCTGGTTATTCGGAAGAAACGCCAGACCGAGGACGGTATCGGCGGGGGTTTCCATCGTCCCTTGCGGTGCGCCGTCGGCGTTCCAGAGGCGGATCGTTCGGGCTTTGTCTCCCGTGGCAATCAAGGCTGAGTCGCCTCGCCAGGCGGCCGATTCGACCTCGGCCGAGTGGCCCTGGAGTTCGCGGACGCTCGCGCCCGTGCTCAGATCCCACACCTTGCCCACTTTACCGGAAGCCGCCACGGCCTGCTTGCCGTCGGGTTTCAGCGCGAGTGCGTGAACGCCCGCCGGGTTTTCTTTCAGGTCCTTTGAAGGGCCCGACCGAGGGAACTCCCAGAGCTTCGCCGTCTTGTCGAGGCTTCCCGAGAGAACAAGCATCCCATCGGGTGACGGAGCGACGGCAAGGACCAGCCCGGAATGGCCCTCAAGCTTCTTGATCTCCTTGCGGGTCGCGGCGTCCCAGAAGCGGACGGTGTTGTCAAAGCCGCCGGTGACGAGTGTCTTGCCGTCGGGGGTCCAGGCGATCGCGTAAACCGGGTCGGTGTGGCCGTCCAGCGTGCCGACGGTCGCGGCCTGTTGCGCCAGGGCAACCCCCAAGGTCACCGCCATGCCGCCGAAGACCGTTGCGGCGATTTGTGGGAAACGGCTTCGTTTGCGTCGCATGGGATGACTCTCGCAAGGGATGTCCAACAACGTCTTCGCGGCTCGGAACCCTCGACCGAGTCGACCCTTCTTGAGGGCGAAGATAGACGCGATTTAACGGCTGTGCAACAACTTTCTCTTCCCCTCACTATTCTGATGTTCAGATCACGACGCCGAGATCGTTCCCGGGATGATCGACACCTCCCAAGAAATCGCCGGTTTTCATGGCGTTGCCGAAAGTCACCCAAAAATCGCGAAAACTCGCCTGAGCGGCGTCGGAGTCGTCCACGAGCTTTCCCATTTTTCCCCGTCGGGACGAGTTGGGACCACCCTGGTCGTGACGGGGATCGTTGGGCCAACTTAGGCCAGGAAATCGGCGTTGTCCCGGCGTTTTCTTTTTCTCGTTCACCGCACTCGGAAACGGGCCGGGGGAGTTCAGCGGGTCTCATTGAACGTGACATAGCGTTGAGAAAAGGCGACGTCGGCGGGCTTCACGACAACACCGGTTGCATGGAACCCAGCACCGTTCGACGCGAGACCAATACGCCGATCAAACGCGATTCACCCGGAGACCCGATCATGGCGAAGACACGGTGGCGGATTGATGGCGCGGCGGGAAAAAGCCAAGATAAGCAGGCAGGGCGCTCCTTTATCACCCGCGGAGAACGTCCTTCGCTGCGTCGCTTGCCGACGATCGAGTCGCTCGAACAGCGCTGGCTTCCTTCACTGACGGTTCAATTCGCCAACGGCGTCGGCGCGGTCGGCGCGGGCTCGGTCGATGTCGAGTCGAATGCCGTGACCGACGATTCCGCGGGCAACGTCCTGATCACCGGGTCGTTGCAGGGCACCGCCAATTTCGGCACGGGCGTCACCACTCTGAACCTGTCGAGCACAGGCAACCGCGACGTATTTATCGCCAAGTATGCCAAGACGGGGTCGCTTCTCTGGGCGAAAGACCTTCGCGGGGGAGACGCGTTGAGCGTCGCCCAGGGGGCGGCGATCACCGTCGACGGCTCCGGCAACGTCCTGGTCTCGGGGACCTTTACCGGGACGGTGAACTTCGACCCCGGCGCCGGGAACACGAGCTTCACAGCGTCGGGACGCAACGACGTCTTCATCGCCAAGTACGACTCGAGCGGAAACCTGCTCTGGGCGCGCGACGTCGTCGGGACCGCGGGAACGGTCGATGAAGGTTACGCCCTGGCCGTCGATTCCATCGGTGATGTGTGGGCGACGGGGTCCTACCAGAGCTCGGCCACCTTCGGAGCGACCACGCTCAACGCCACAGGCCAGTTCGAGCAGTTCGTCACCAAGCTCAATCCCTCCGGCCAGTTCCTCTGGGCGACGACAACGACCGGGTCGGGCTCGTCCGTCGCGCAGGGGGCCGGCATCACGGTCGACGGCTCGGGCAACGCGGTCGCGACGGGATTCTACGCAGGGACGGTCGATTTCAATCCCAGCGGCGGCAACACGCTGCCCGTGGCGAGTGCTCGGGCGATCTTCGTTCAGAAGCTCGACGGCAACGGCAACCTCGTCTGGGCGCAGGGGATCGTGGGCGACGACATCAACCAGGGCAACAGCGTCATCGCCGATCCGTCGGGCAACCTGTACGTGACGGGAACCTTCACGGGAGCGGTCAATTTTGACGCGGGGGCCGGCTCGACCGTCATCACCGCGGGGGGCTATGAAGACCCGTTCCTGATGAAGCTCAACAGCGCAGGCAAGCTCCTCTGGGCCAAAGACATGGCACTGACGGGCTTCAACTTCGGTCAGGGCACCGGTGTCGCGATCGACGGCTTCGGCAACGTCTTCGCGGCGGGCTACTTCGCAGGCGTCATGACGCTCGACCCGACCGCGGCGGGGGCGATCTTGACCAGTGCCGGCGGCTTTGACATCTTCACCGCCGAGTACGACGGCTCCGGGAACTTCGTGGCCGCGACGTCAAGCGGCGGGGCGGGCTTCGACGCCGGTTTCGGGATCGGAGTCAACGGCGCCGGACTGGTGGCGATCGCCGGACGTTACACGGGTCCCGCGACGTTCGGCTCGGTCACACTCCCCGCGCAGTCGAGCAAGAGCATCTTTGTCGAGCAGATCTCCTCGTTCCAGGTCTCCGCCCCGCCCGTCGCGCCTTCGACCCCAGTTCTTGAGACGGCCAGCGACTCCGGCCTGAGCAACAGCGACGGGATCACCAAGGTCACTTCGCCGGTCTTTGACGTCACGACCGCGGTCGCCGGAAACCTCGTCGAATTGCTCCGCGACGGACTCGTGGTCGGCAGCCGAGTCGGCCCCGGGGCGATCACCGATGCCGGCCCGGTTCCGAACGGAGCTCATGTCTACAAGGCCCGCCAGACCGACGGCTTCAGCCAGACCAGTCCGTTCAGCACGACGCTCTCCGTCACGACCGACACCGTCGCGCCGAACGCCCCGGGGGCTCTTTCGATCAACGCGGCCGACGACTCGGGCATCAAAGGCGACGGCATCACCAACCTGAAGCAACCGCGCCTCACGGGAGTCGCCGACGCGACCTCATTCGTCCAGTTGCTCGACACGGGGAATAACGTCGTGGCCTCCACGACCTCCGCGGCCGACGGGACGTTCACGCTCACGCCCCCGTCGCTACTCAATGACGGCACCTATTCGTATAAGGTCCGTGAGGAGGACGTCGCCGGGAACTTCAGCGCGTCGAGCCCGACCCTCACGGTCACGATCCTCGCGACCGCCCCGGCCGCGCCGTCAACGCCTTCGCTGCTCGCGGCCGACGACTCGGGCACGTTGGGCGACGGCGTCACCAACGTCAAACAACCTCATCTGATCGGGAACGGCGCGAAATCAACGACCGTGCAACTCCTTAACCCGGCCGGCACCGTGCTCGGTTCCGGCAGCGTGGACGGTTCGGGAAACTACTCGGTCATTCCCTCTTCTCCGCTGACGGACGGCACCTACGCGATCCGTGCCCGTTCGGTCGACGTCGCCGGAAACATCGGGGCGGCCAGTGCCGCGTTCTCGATCACGATCCAGTCCGGCGCACCCGGAACCCCCTCCGCCCCGACAATCCTTTCGGCCGACGACTCGGGTCTCAAAGGGGACGGAATCACCAACGTCAACCATCCTCGATTTACCGGAACGGCCGTCGGGGCGACCGTCCAGCTGTTGAACGGAACGCAAGGCGTCCTGGCCACGGCGACGATCGTTTCGGGCAGTTACACGATCACCTATCCAAACCCGCTCGCCGACGGGTCGTACCCCGTTTCCATCCGGGTCGTCGACTCGTTCGGAAACCTGAGTTCCGTCAGCACCCCCTTCACGATGGTGATCGACACGACCGCCCCCGCGGCGCCCTCGACCCCCGTCCTGCTCTCGGCCGACGACTCCGGTGCGAAGGGCGACGGCTTCACCAACGTCAAGCAACCGCATTTTACCGGGACAGCGGACGCCAACACGACAATCCAACTCGTCAACGCATCGAATAGCGTGATCGGCACCGCGGTCGCAACCGGGGGGGCCTACGCCGTGGTCCCGAATTCGAATTTCTCGGACGGAACGTACACATTCAAGGTGCAGGCCATCGATGTCGCGGGCAATGTGAGCGTCTTGAGCGGGCCGGTCACGGTGTCGATCGACGCAACAGCCCCCGCCCCTCCCTCCACACCGACCTTGTTCGCGGCCGACGACTCCGGAGTGACCGGCGACGGGATCACCAGCGTCAAGCAGCCCCGCCTTACCGGGGCTTCCGAGGTCAGCGCGACCTTGCAGTGGCTCAACAGCGCGAACGTCGTCGTCGGAACGGCCGTCGTCGCGGGCAACGGCACGTTCACGATCGCGCCCTCTTCCGCTCTGGCGGACGGGACTTACGTCCTCCACTTGCAGGCGACCGACAACGTCGGGAACGTCAGCGCGTCGAGTGGGACATTCACCCTGATCGTCGATACAACCGCGCCCTCGGCACCTTCGGCCCCGACGTTGCTCTCGGCCGATGACTCGGGGGTCAAGGGCGACGGGATCACGAACGCCACTTCGCCTCATCTGGTCGGGACGACCGTCGCGAACACGGCCGTGCAGTTGTTCAACGGCTTGGGCACGGTCATCGGCTTAGGGACTTCGGACGCCTCGGGCAATTACTCGATCGTTCCGACCTCGGCCCCGGGCGACGGCTCGTACGCCCTGACCGTCAAGGCGACCGACGCCGCGGGCAACGTCAGCGCCGCGAGCGGAAGCCTGACCCTGGTGATCGACACCGTCGCCCCGTCCGCCCCGAGCACCCCGAGCCTGCTGCCGGCCGACGACTCGGGGACGCTCGGAGACGGGACCACCAACGTCAGACAGCCCCACCTGATCGGAACGACGGTCGCGGGAATGACCGTCCAGATCGTCAACGGCTTCGGGACGGTGCTGGGAACGGACGCCTTGACACAGGGCGGGGCTTACTCGGTCCTGATCGCAAATCCCTTGTCGGACGGGATATATTCCCTCCGAGCCCAGGCGATCGACGCGGCCGGGAATCTCGGCCCGGCGAGCGCCGCCTTCACGCTCACGATCGCCTCGTCCTCCAACCTGCCCGCCGCCCCGTCGGCTCCCTCGCTGTTCAGCGGCGACGACTCCGCGGCCAAGGGCGATGGAATCACGAACGTGAATCAGCCCCGGATGACCGGCGTCGGCACGGTTGGGACCAGCGTGCAACTCGTGATCGCCGGAGGGGTCGCGGGAGTCGCGCCCGTCGGCCAGGACGGGACATACACGGTCGCTTTCGCGTCGCCGCTGGCGGACGGAACTTACTCGGTCGCCGCCCGCACGCTCGACAATCTGAATAACCTGAGCGCAGAAAGTTCCGTCACCACCCTGACGATCCTGACCACCGCCCCCGCCGCGCCTTCCACACCCGTTCTCGACCCCGCCGCTGACTCCGGCAAGAAGGGGGACAACATCACCAATATCACCAACCCCCGGGTGGACGGCACCTCCGCTCCAGGTCTGACCGTCCAACTCCTGGACGGCTCCGGAAACGTTCTGGGATGGGCGACGGCGACCGTTAACGGCAACTACACTGTCGGCCCCTTCTCGCAGTTGCCTGAAGGCTTGAGCACACTTTCGGTCCGCGCAGTCGACATGGCCGGAAACATCGGTCCCGCGAGCGGAACACTTCAAATCACGGTCGAGTCCATTCCGCCGGGAACGCCCTCCACCCCCGTGTTGATTCCGGCGGACGATACGGGAGTCAAGGGCGACAACATCACAAGGGTGAACCTCCCTCGCCTGCAAGGAACCGCCTCACCCGGAGCGACGGTCCAGCTCCTTGACGCGGGCGGGAACGTCCTCGGTTCCGCCACGACCGGCATCGACGGAACCTACCTTGTCACGCCGTCCAGCCCCCTCCGCGATGGCGTCAACGTTTTCAAGTCTCAGGCTCTGGACGCCGCGGGCAACGTCAGCGGCACGAGTGCGACGCTCTCCTTGACCGTCATCACCACTCCCCCCTCGGCCCCCGGTGCCTTGATCCTCAACCCCGCGGACGATTCCGGCGTCAAGGGAGACGGGATCACCAACGTCAAACAGCCCCGGTTCACCGGAACCGCCCCATTGAGCATGACCGTCCAGCTCGTGAACCCCGCGGGAACCGTCCTGGGAACAACCGCCGTTGCCGGCGACGGAACCTTTTCCCTCAGTCCCGGCTCGGCCCTCGCTGACGGCTCGTCGAAGTATTCGGCGAGGCTCATCGACGTCGCGGGAAACGTCAGCAACACTGGACCGGCGCTGCTCTTGACGATCGATACCAAGGCGCCGATCGCCTCGGCTCCGGTTCTGCTTCCCGCCGACGACTCCGGAGTCCTCGGAGACGGGATCACCAACTTCCGTCAGCCTCACTTCTTGGGGACTTCGGAAGCCGGGGCGACGGTCGTGTTGATCAACGGTTCGGGGACGACCGTCGCGACCGCCACGGCCGACGCGAACGGGAAGTACGCGTTGCAACCCGCCCCTCTCGCGGACGGCTCCTACGCGTTCAAGGTCCAGGCGATCGACGCCGCAGGCAATGTCGGGACGCTGACTTCGCCTGCGAACGTCACGATTCTCGCCACGACCCCCGCCGCTCCGTCCACTCCCATTCTCCTCGCGGCGGATGACACCGCTCCGGTGGGTGACTCCAAGACCGCGAATCGACGTCCCGGGGTTATCGGTACGACGCTTCTAGGCGCTGCGGTGGATCTGCTCGACGCCACCGGAAATGTGATCGGCTCCACCACCGCGTCGACCCTGAACGGGTCGTACACGATCCAGCCCTCGGCGAGTCTCGCCGCGGGCTCACTCACCCTCCGCGTCCGGGTCCGCGACGTCGCGGGAAACCTCAGCACGGCGGGCTCGGCTCTCGCGTTGACGATCGTCGATGCGACGGCGGGCGACTTTAACGGTGACGGCAGGACCGACCTCTCGATCTTCCGCCCCTCCACGGCGCAATGGATCATCCGCGGCTCCGGAGACTCCGCAACGTCGTCCATTTCATTCGGCTCGACGAATCTCACATCCATCCCGGTCCCGGCCGATTACGATGGCACGGGCCACTCGCAGTTGGCGATCTTCCAGGTCAGCACCGGCCAGTGGTTCATCTCCGAAGCCAACGGCGTTCGGATCGTGTCGTTCGGTGGCACGGGGCTGTCCGACATTCCGGTGCCCGGCGATTACGATGGCGTCGGATATGCGGAACCGGCGGTGTTCCGCCCGAGCACCGGCCAGTGGTTCGTGCTCGGACCCAACGGCGGCCATGTGTTCGCGACCTTCGGCGGCAAGAACTTGACCGACATCCCCGTTCCGGGTGATTACGACGGGATCGGCCGGACCGAGCCTGCCGTTTTTCGACCCAGCACCGGCCAGTGGTTCGTCCTGGGACCGAACGGAGGCCGTGTGGCCGGCACCTGGGGAGCCTTGAATCTCTTCGACATCCCGGCGCCCGGGGACTACGACGGCCTGGGTCATACTGAGTTGGCCGTCTTCCGGCCGAGCACCGCCCAATGGTTCGTCTTGGCCCCCTCGGGAGGGAAAGTGCTGGCGACCTACGGAGCGACCTCTCTTTTCGATTACCCGACAACGACCTCCGTCGGCAGCCTCAAGAAGCTCGGCAAGGCGGGTTCGATCCGGATCGCCTCACTGGCGATTCCTTCGGCAAGCGATAGCGGGCCGGCGGCGCTCGCACCAATGGAACCCGTGGCGGCTTCGCCGGTCGCGATCAAGCCGGTCATCCGTCAGGTCACGAGAAAAGTTCAACCCCAGCCCGTTCGTCGCGATCTCGTGCTCGGAGAGGCCCTGAACAGCCTTCTGGAGGAACGGGTTCGCCGCGGACGTTGACGCGACTTCTCAACCCGGTCTAGACGGCGGGGCGTGGTCGGCGTAATCTATGGGGGAACCCGACCGGGTAGCTCAGTCGGTAGAGCAACGGACTTCAAGACGCAAAACGGAGCCTCCCGCGGGAAGAAACCGAACCGCGGAGAGTGAATGCCGCAGTATGCTGGGACGCCCTGAGAGCCTCCGACACCACAACGTCGCCGGTAACGGCAAGCGTGACGGTCGAAAAGACGGGGGATTGGGTGATCAGCAGGCAAGGGGGCGGCGGAACGCCGGTCCCGGCCTCAGAGACTAGACGCGGCACGCCTGTGACGGCGGTGGGATAGTCCAGACTTTCAACGCAAAGGGACGGTTTCGAACTCCCTCGTGCGGTCGGTGAAAGCCGATGAGGTAAGTTAATCCGTTGGTCGTGGGTTCGAGCCCCACCCCGGTCATTTTCCTGTCTTCGGTGTCCCGTTAGTGCGGAGAGTCTCCGGGAATGGATTCCCGGGACAAACGCCTTTCACTTTTTCTTACGGCTTCGTCCGCTTTTCTTTGGAGCGGTCGGGGTCGAAACCACACTCTGAAGCAATTCCGCGAGACGCTTCGCCGCGTCCCCCGGGTGTTTCGCGAGTTCGGCCATCTCGGCGAAACTGAGCTGCGGGTCTGGAAAAGGAAGTCGACCCCCGGCAAGCTCGGCGGTGGATAGCAGGACATAGGATTTGTCCTTGTGCTGAACCTTCACGCCGCAACGGGCGAGCAATTCGAGTTCGCGATAAAACGTGCGCAGCCCGATCCCGAGCGCCGCGAGGACCGCGTCGCGGGTTCGCCGCTGTTCGCCCAGGAAATTGACCAGTCGGTGGAGCCGAGAAGCCCTGCCGAGCGTGATGTTCACGGAGGGACGTCGATGGTTTGCTGCGGAGCGTTTCATGACGGTCGTTCTTCCCCTCCGTCGATGCTGGGGACTGCGGACTCGCGGTCCCAAGACCGTGACGCTTCAGAGCAGTGACGCCGGCACTCCAACGCCCAGCACGGCCGGCATGGCCGCGGGCCACCCGAATCATCGGACGGCACTTTTTTCGGGTTCTGACGATTTCAGCGATTTTGACGAATTTCTCAAGTGTTCCAATGAGGACGCCGATTATCGGGAATGGTCCGTCGAAATGCCAGGGTACGGAAGGACGCGCGGCAACTCGCCACGCGGACGCCGCGCCTGGGCGGGCTCAACGGTTCCGTTCCGAGTTCGGTGTGGAATGACTGTGGCCCTGGTTTTCCCGACCGAGACGCGGGTCCGGCGGGCGAGTCTGCCCCCCACGCGCTTTGGGAGTCTGGTCTATGTCGACGCGGAAGCAAACTCAACGGACCCGGGCGTTCCGGCCCGAGGCGGACAGCCTGGAGAGCCGACAGTTGCTCTCCGCCATCATCCAGGGCGCCGACTCCAAAGGCGATACCTGGACCCTTCAGTTGGTCGGCCCGGGCCAGCTCTCGGTGGTCAAGCAAAACGGCTCCGACGGCAATCCGACGACGCTTAACTCGCCGACGGACATCAATACCATTACCATCGGCGGAACCGACCCCGTGACGAGCCGGCTCATCGGCACGGTGAACCATGTGGGCACCGGCAGCGACGGGAAGGTCTTCTTCAATAACCTGATCCAGCTCCCTTCCCGTTCCGAGCGCTTCAGCGCCGCGGGACTGGGACTTGTTTCGATCGACATGCCGAATTTCTGGCTGGGTCGTACGACCCCGGCGGCGGCGACCGCGTCCGAACCCGGAATCTCGATGCCCGATGGCGTCGACACCCTCCGATTCGGTGGTGTCGACGCGACCCATAACCTCCCGACCCCGACCTCCACCAGTACCAGCGACACCATCAACGTGACCCTGGGTTTGCCGACCTACGGCGGAACCCGCATCCTCATCGACCAGTCGAAGACGAGCAGCGAACTCGCCCCAGCCTCGTCATCGACGACCCAGCCCACGAGGATCCAGCACGGGGTCGACTTCATCGTCTCCGGTAGGCTCGACCTGTTCCAGGCGAACAACATCCTCGGCGATACCGTCAACCCTCCCGGACAATTCGGGAACATCGCGAC
>JAYUFP010000631.1:0-4570 GCA_043738665.1 Isosphaeraceae bacterium | reverse complement strand
GGTTTCGCCCTTTGGATCGCTGAGTCAATAACTTTCCGGTTTCAGAAGCAGGTTTTGGTCGTACTCAGTTTGGGTGCCACCGGTCGGACTCGACCCGTGGCAGGCTTGCCCCGAACGCGCACTGGTCGGGTACGACCAGTGGCACCCAAAGCACATCTCTCTCATGTTATTAACTCAGCGATCCCTGGGGCTGAAGTAGGCGCTTGCGCCGTTTCAATGTCCGAACACCTTGAAAGGGGTGGTTCCTGACCCACCCGACCGGGATCGGCATTTCGACCCCTGGCGCCCGGCGCGGTCCCTCTCGGAAGGGTTCCGCCGAGTCTTCCCGATTACGGCACGATCGTGTTACCCTTTTAAAACTTACGGACAGGATGCACGATTTCAGCAAAAGAGGGACGCCGTGATGATGTCGCGAAAACTTCGCGTCGGGTTGGGGGTTTTCTGGCTGGGAGGCTCGTTCGTGATGGCGCAGGGGCAAGACGCAAAACGCCTGAATTACCCGGAAACGCTCGCGAAACCCGTCACCGACGTCTATCACGGCAACGAGGTGGTCGACCCTTACCGCTGGCTCGAAGATGTGAGCGACCCCGCCGTCCGCGAATGGGCCGCGGCGCAGACCAAACTCACCCGGACCGCCCTCGACCGCGACCCCCATCGCGTGGCGCTCGTCGAGACCCTCCGCAAGTTCTACGACTTCCAGACCACAAGCGCCCCGAGCGTCCACGGCAAGTTCTACTTCTTCACCCGCAAGGAAGGCCTCAAAAACCACTCGGTCGTCTACGTCCGCGAAGGAAACGCCGAGGCTCCGCCGCGCGTCCTGCTCGACCCCAACACCTTCAGCGCCGACGGCACCGTGGCGCTCGACTGGATGTACCCCACGCTGGATGGCACGCTCCTCGTCTACGGCACCAGCCAGAGCGGCTCCGAGTTGAGCACCCTCAAGATCCTTAACGTGAAGACCGGCGAGCACCTCGCCGACTCCATCCCACGGACCCGCGCCTGCACGGTCGCCTGGGAGCCCGGGAACAAGGCCTTCCGGTACAGCCGTTACCCCGAAAAGGGGACCGTCCCCCCCGGCGACGAGATGTACGGCCGCAAGATCTACCGGCACGTCATCGGTAACGATCCGAAGGACGATACCCTCGTCTTCGGCGAAGGCCGGTCCAAGCTCGACTGGCTGGGGGTCTCCGAGAGCGAGGACGGCAAATACGCGGTCATCACTTCGTCCACCGACTGGATCAAGAACGACCTTTATCTCAAGAAGTTCGGCGACGAATCGGCCCCCGCGCCCCTGGCCGTGGGGCTCAACGGCCGCACGACCGCGTCGGTGTTCGACGGCAAGGTCATCCTCACGAGCAACGCGAAGTCCCCTCGCGGACGCGTGCTGATCACCGACGTCGACCACCTCGACCCGAAAGACTGGAAGGAGATCATCCCCGAGGGCGAAGGGGTGATCGAAGGCGTCCATGTGGTCGACCGCAAGCTCGCCGTCTTGACGAGCAAAGTCGCCGCCTCGACGCTTGCGATCTACACGCTCGACGGCAAGAAGGAGCGGGAAATCACCCTGCCGACACTGGGAACCGCCGGAAGCCTGAACGGCGAGTTCGACGGCAAGGAACTTTTTTATTCGTTCGAGTCGTATCTCTACCCGGTGACCGTCTTTCGCCTCGACATGACGACCGGCGAGCAGAAGGTCTTCGACCGCTCGACGGCGCAGGTCGACCCCTCGGCCTACGAGGTCAAGCAGGTCCGGTATTCCTCGAAAGACGGGACGAGCGTGCCGATGTTCGTCATCGCCAAGAAGGGGCTCGACATCGACGGCAAGCGCCCGACCTTGCTCTACGGTTACGGCGGGTTCGACATCAGCCTGACCCCGAAGTACGACCCCGACCTCCGCGTCTGGCTCGATAAAGGGGGAGTCTACGCCGTGGCGAACCTCCGAGGCGGCGGAGAACTCGGGCGTGAATGGCATGCCGCGGGAAGGCTCGGCCAGAAGCAGAACGTCTTCGACGACTTCATCGCCGCGGCCGAATACCTGATCGCCAACAAATACACGAACCCGGACAAGCTGGCGATCGAAGGAGGCTCGAACGGCGGGCTGTTGGTCTCGGCCTGCCTGACGCAAAGGCCCGACCTCTACCGCGCGGTGCTCTGCGCCGTGCCGCTCTGCGACATGCTCCGCTACCACCGGTTTTCGATCGCCAAGAACTGGGTCCCTGAGTACGGGTCGTCGGAAGACCCCGCGGCCTACGAGTGGATCCGCAAGTACTCGCCGTATCAGAACGTCAAGTCAGGCACGGCGTACCCGGCCGTCCTCGTGTTGACCGGCGAAAGCGACACGAGGGTCGAGCCGATGCACGCCTACAAGATGGCGGCAAGGCTCCAGTGGGCGAGCGCCTCGGAACGCCCGGTGTTGCTCAGAGTCGAAGCCAAAGCCGGCCACGGCGCGGGCAAGCCACTGGCTAAGAGAATCGAGGAAGACGCCGACAAGTGGACGTTCTTATTCGAACAACTCGGCGTCGGGGGGTGAGAGCGGGGATGGCCAATGAAGGAGACAAATGACCAATTGCCAATGGCTTACAACAACTCGTTCCCACGCTCTGCGTGGGAACGAGGGGGGAGTATCATTGATCATTGATCATCGGTCATTGATCATTGATCATCGGTCATTCCTGAAACTCACCGCCGGGCGTCCTGCGAATGGACGCCCGGGGCGTTTCCCGGCTCGCCTTCGATGATCTGCTCGACCTGCCAGTCTTCGAGGTCCACCGTCGCCCCGCTGCCGAGGAAATGGACGACCGCCACGAACTGGTCGCGTTTGCCTCTGCGGATCACTCGCCCTTCGATGCCGGTGAGCGGGCCGCTGAGGATCTTGACGCGGGCGCCGACCGGCACAGTCAACTCGGGGACCACGGCCAACCCCGACGCGAGCATCTGGTGGATCTGCTTCAGGTCGTGATTGAGCCCGTCCTGGTTCAGGACGTCGATCACGCGGACGAGCCGGTTCGCCTTCAATGAGAGCACGCGCTCGGCCGGGTCGCCGAAGAGGAACAGGTAGCTCGTGAACAACGGAATCACCGAGCGGGTCTTCCGCCCCCGGGGTGTCCGGTCTTCGTGGATCACCTGCGGGAGATAATACGGTAATTTGAGGGTCCGAAGGTCACGCGCGACCGCCTTTTCCTGCCGGGGCTTGGTGTGCAGGCACCACCATTTCCGGCCCGGCTCGTCATCGTCGGCCTCTTCGGCCCGGCTGGGTTTGATGAAGTCTTGCCAGAGGTTTAACGGGTAGAGGTCCGGCTCTGCGGGTAGGATCGGCATCGTCAACCCCGGCACTCAGGAAATCAATGAGGGCGCTTTCATCCCGTCTCGCCGGCGAAAAAAGACGTCTCGACAGGACCGGTCGTCTTCTCATTCCCACACGCTATCCGCGTGCCGCAGGCCCCGTCAAGCCGTGACGCCTCGTCCCGAGCGGTCGCAATCACGATTGATCTGGCAGGGTCGTGCAATCAGCCAAAATGTACGTTATTTTAGCGCAAAAACAACCATCGGAGCGATTTGTGTCGATGCCACAGGGGTCTAACGTCAAGGTTTGCGGAGTTCTCAACTTAAATAAGCAGATGGGAGTGTCATCGCGGGCGGTTGTCGACCGGGTCGTGAAGGTCGTGGGACGAAAGGTGAAAGTGGGGCATGCGGGCACGCTCGACCCCCTGGCGACGGGTGTTCTGGTCGTTTGCGTCGGCGCCGCGACTCGCCTGATCGAGTACGTTCAGCGGCAGTCGAAAACGTACGCCACCGTGATCCTCCTGGGGGCGACGAGCGACACGCTGGACGCCGACGGAACGGTGACCGAGCATACGGACGCGGTCGACCCCGGCCTGGACGCGGTCCGAACCGCGGTCGCCGCGCAGGTCGGGACGATCTCGCAGCAGCCGCCGGTCGTCTCGGCCTTGAAGGTCGACGGGAAACGCGCGTACGACCTCGCCCGAGCCGGGAAGGAAGTCATCCTCGCCCCCCGGCCGGTCGTCATTCATTCGATCGAGATCCTGTCTTATGAATGGCCGCGATTGAGCCTCGAAATCGTCTGCGGCAGCGGGACTTACATCCGTTCGATCGCCCGCGACGTCGGCGAGGCCCTGGGCTGCGGAGGCATGGTCGAAGTCCTGGTCCGAACGAGAATCGGCGCGTTCACGATCGAAGAGGCGATCGACGCGGACACCCTCACCGCCGAGACACTCCCCGGCCTCCTCCGCCCGGCGTTGCAGGCCGTCGCGCAGCTCCCCGTCATCGGGCTCTCCGCGGAGCAAATCGCCGAGATCGCGATGGGACGGGCGGTCGTCGTCGAAGAATCTTTACCCGGGGGTGAGGTCGCATTAATCGGGCCTTCCGGGGAACTCGTCGCCGTGGGCGAAACGGTCCCCGCAGCCGGAAAGATCGAACCCCGACGGGTCCTGATCGGACAGGTTTAAATGGAATTCGGCGAATTCCGACGTTCGCAAAGACGAACTTCTCGGGGAGGGTTCGTGTCGGACCATTGAAAATGGCGGGTGACGAATGACTTATGACGGATGGG
>JAYUFP010000630.1:0-13467 GCA_043738665.1 Isosphaeraceae bacterium | reverse complement strand
CGTTCGAGGCGACTTGGGGTCCCGTCGGCGGCGTGATCCGAGTGGTACTGGTAGAGGAGCCGACGGGATGGATGGCATTCTTTTGCACGGACGCTTCGGCGAGTGTCGCGGACATCCTGACCACGGTCGCCGACCGGTTCTCGCTGGAGATCACGTTTCGAGACTGCAAGGAGGTCGTCGGGGCGGGTCAACAACAGGTGAGGTTCCTGTGGGCGAACGTCGGCGCGTTCCACATGTGCCTGTGGACGTTCACGATGACCGAGGCGTGGGCGTGGGAACGTTCCGAAGCGGAATTGGTGGACCGCTCGGCATCGCCGTGGGACAGCCCGAGCCGTCGGCCGAGCCACGCGGACAAGCGTCGGGCGTGGCGGCGGGAATTCCTGGGAGAGGAATTACGAGCGGTTCTCCGCCCCGGGGTGACCGAGGCGGAAATTCAGGCCGCAGCCCAAAGGCTGCTCAGACTGGCGGGGTGAAGATGGAGAAATTGCGGAAAGTACAGAGAGGTGTAAACGTGCCTCTCAGGCTTTATGCTACCGGTCCCGCTCCAAAATAGCGACACGGAAAATTAAAGAAATTCTCGGAAGCAGTATTCGTTAGAACTATACACGTAATTAATAAGCAATATAGTTGCAAGCATTGGTGAAGATAAGGCTTCATGCTGCGAGGGATTGGCGGTTTACTTTGGACACAGGACGATTCGACTATTTTGTTGAAGTCACTTGACAACCTAATGAACTTTTGTGATCTTAAAATAGGTGTACGAATTGTTCTAGGTTCGATGTTGCCTTTCGGGAGAATTATCGTGGAATCACTCGAACTCTCTGCTTTGTGGTCGAAGTGCGAGAAGTGCGACGGTGTCGGACAATATGGCGAGATGCACCCCAGGAGCGAGGACGGGGACATCCTTAGTGTTCGCCGTAGTCTGGGGGTTCTGGATATCATTAATTCCTGATTAGATGAAATGCAACACGACCCTCCCCCGGTTGGGGCTTTTCTCACCCCAACGCTTCCCGGGGGATTCCGTGTCCGGGCGGCACCTTGTTTTCGATCGTGTTGAAGGAGCGCTTCGCTCGATCAACGCCTCACGACCTTTCGTCGATTCCTCGCGGTTCACTATGGACCGTCGTGGCGTCGACTCGGTTTGTTCTCTGGCAATTCCGACGACGAAGATTTTATGGGCGCTCATGGTGATCGATCGAAGCCATGCCACGATTCGCGAAACGAAGCCAATGGTAATCTGTGCGGGCCGGCTTACAGCTCGCGAGTTTTCGAAACGAACCCAATTTCTCCGACGCGCGAAGCCCGGTCGGTGATCGATTGATGCCGGGAGGCGATTTCCGAAACGAAGCCAATGGTAATCTGGGCGAGGGGGAAATTGGTGTCAAATGGCGTTGCCGAGGCATGGCCCTACGACCCGAAGAGTCGCCTTCAGATTATCCAGATCGCCCAGTCAAGTGGCTTCGAAAACTCATTTCTCTTTACACTTCGGCCCTAAAATGGAGTCTCGAACTGACCGGAAAAGGCTCATGACCGATGGCCGATGGCCGATGACCGATGACCGATGGCCGATGGCCGATGACCGATGGCCGATGGCCGATGACCGATGGCCGATGGCCGAGTTTGCATCCTCGGCGACGGTTTCCGTGGACGACCGGCGAGCGTTTTTCGATAGTACCGGTGGATGGATCGCGGGTGGAAAAAAGGGGCGCATCGAGATTCGTCAGTATGGGCGCTCGGCGGGAGCCTCGCACTCCCGGAAATATCGTCACTCAACGATTTGTAAACTTATGCAAGATCCCTTCGGAACCCGCGACGAAGATCGTTCCCGGCCTTCCCGTTTCTTCAAGAAACCGGCTGACTCCGGGGTCGGCCGCCGCTTCCGCGGTCAGGATCAGCTCTCCAGGGCCGGCGTGTGCCAGGAGCCGGCTCGTGCGTGTGGAGGTCTCGCCGAAGTAGTCGAGCCTTCCCGCCAGCGTGGCCAGGAACGCCGGGCCGCGGTGGACCCCCGTCCGTAGCCGGAGGTGCCGCGTTGATTCGTTCGCCGCCAGGGCGTCCGGGAGCTCGAACGCGACCCGCACCGCGTCTTCCGGGGATCGGAACGACGCGAAAACGCCGTCCCCCACCGTCTTCACGAGCGTCCCGCCTGCGCGGCGGATCGTCTCGTCGAGAATGCAGAAGTGTTCATAGACCACGCCGAAATGTCGGACGTCCGCCGACCCGCACTCGAAGTCCACCAGGTCGGTGACCAGCAGCGTCACCGCGGCGACGTTACAGAGTTGCCCGGGGGAAAGCATTTCGCCGGGGAAGAGGTCGCGGAAGACCGGGAACGTCAGGGCCTGGGCGGCGGTGAGCGCGTTCTCTCTCGGCGATTCGCGTTCGACTTGCACGACGAACTCGCGGTCCTCGGGATTGTACAGGACGACGACCTGCCCCCCCTGCGCCAGCGCGGGAGGCTTGTCGGAGGTCGGCCCTTCGCGGAGGTTGAGTTCGACCCTGCGCGACACCGCGTCGGGCTGAACCTTGAACCGGACGGTCCACGGCAACTGCTGACCGCCGAGCCGGTAGGCACCTTCGGGGAGCATCAATTCCAGCTCGATCCGTTCGCCGGGGGCGACGCGGACCCTCGCCGGGACGTGGGGCGCGTGCGCGGGTCCTCCGGAGCAGTACAGATTGGTGTCGGCGTCTCGGACTTCCGGATGGGCGCGGAAGATCAGCTCGACCGATCCGGCGAAGTCGAGGTCGAAGTCAAGCTGACAGGCCTCGCAACGGCCGTGCTCACGGATCGCGCGGAGGGTGTCGATGACCTCGCAGGATACCCGGCATTTCGGGCAGAGGATGTCCCAGAGCAGTACCAGCAACCCTTCGCCGACGGCGTGCAGGCAGACGGCCAGCGTCGCCTCGGAGCCCAACCCCCAGCGGCCCGCGAGGTCTTTGGGACGGATCCGGGAGAGATCCTGTGACGAGGCGTTGATAAGAAAGTCGCCGAGCCTCTCGACCCCGGCCGGCTCCACGCCGTGCGCGGCGAGGGCGTCGAGTCGGCGTTCGAGACGCTCCGTCAGGGCCGGCGAGAGGGCCGGCGCGGGCTCGAACGGATCCACGGTCGTCGCCGGGCCGAGCTTGCCCGTGAGTGCCGCGTCGATCCGCCGGTAGA
This sequence comes from Isosphaeraceae bacterium, assembly GCA_043738665.1. Classification (GTDB taxonomy): domain Bacteria; phylum Planctomycetota; class Planctomycetia; order Isosphaerales; family Isosphaeraceae; genus JAYUFP01. Next base: position 10,316 of record JAYUFP010000630.1, on the reverse strand, counting down.
CCTTTTCGAGAGTCGCGCGGAACCTCACGCCGACGCCGATCGGCGAGAAGACGCGCGAGGTCCAACCCCGCGGTTCGAGGTGGAGCTTGTGGGTCAGCGTCGTGCCCCCGCCGGGCCTCGGCGACAGCTCCACGGTGCTCACCAGCCAGCGGAACGGCCCCCTCGTGTATTCCCTCAAGACCCCCATCCGCCAGGGCTCGACCCACTCATAAGGGAACTCTTCCCAGATCTCGTTCATCCCGGCCTTTTGCCCTTCGGCGAAGAGCCTGACCCCGCGTGCCGGGTCGGGGGAATACGAATACTTGACGGGAGGGAACCCGAGGGCGCGGTCGAGCCGGTCGGTATTGGTGACCAGAGGCCAGAGTTGCCGGGGGCTTGCTTCGAGTTCCCACTGGAACTCATAAGTCTGGGTCCGCTTCGGACGGCCGTCCGGCAGGATCGGGTGCAGGAGGATGTCGGTCGGCTCGCCTCGGGCGAGGCGTTCGATGTCGCGACGGAACGCCGCGGCGTCGGGGTAGCGGTCGTCGGGGGACTTCGCCAGGGCACGATCGACCATCTTGCTCACGCCGTCGCTCACTTCCGGCACGAGCTGACGGATCGGCGGCGGCGGCTCGTGACAGTGCATCGAGAGGATCTGTTCCCGAGTGTCCGCGTTGAACGGCAGCCGACCGGCGAGCATGTGAAAGAGCGTCACCCCCAGCGCGTAAACGTCCGACCGCGAATCCACGGGCCGCCCGGTACACTGTTCGGGCGACATATAAAACGGCGTCCCCATGATCGCTCCGGGGTCGGTGAGCGCCATGGATTCGGAGTCGACCACGTTGCGGGCCAGGCCGAAGTCGGAGAGCTTGATCTTCGGCGGAGAGCCGTCGGACGACTCGATCACGAGGATGTTCGCCGGCTTCACGTCGCGGTGGACGATCCCGCGGGCGTGGGCGTCTTCCAGGCCCTTCGCCACGTCGGCCGCGATCGCCAGCGCCGTCGGCTCGTCGAGCTTCCCGCGCGATTCGAGAAAGGCCGCCAGATTTTGACCCGTGACATATTCCATCACGAAATAGCTGACGCCCCCGTCCTCGTTGTGCTCCAGGAGGTTCACGACGTTGGGGTTGTTGACCGAAGCGAGGAGCCTGGCTTCCTTGCGGAACCTGCGGAGGACGTCGGGCCGGCTCGCCCACTCGGGCCTCAGGGTTTTCAAAGCGACCACGGTCTCGTCCGCCGTGTCGATCGCCCGGTAGACGACTCCCTGCCCCCCTTCGCCGAGCTTCTCCAGCACGCGGAACCGGCCGAGCGTGAGCCCCTGCCACGACGCCCCCGGCAGCGACGGTTCCGAAGGCAACGGCGGCGCGAAGCCGGTCGAATCCAACCCCCCTTCGGAGAGCCGCCGCTCGACGTCGCGGGCCGAGGGCCGATCGACGGGGTCGGCCGCGCGCATCCCGCGGATCAGCGATGCCAGCGAGTCATGGATCTTGGCGTTTTCCCGAGGTTTCGTGTCTCCGATAAGCATCCAAGCGAGCAGCAAGCCCAAGGCCTCCACGTCGTCCGAACGGTCGGGCTCTCCGGCACGTTCGGGAGCCGAGAACCCGCCGATATCGGCATGTGGTTCGGTCTCGATCCCCGTGAAGTCGAGCTTGGGGACTTCACCCGCGGAGAGCCTCACGCGCGAAGGGTCGATCCGGCCGTGGACGAGACTGACCCGATGCGCCTCGGCGAGTGATCCGGCGAGCGTCCTAATCAACGTGATCGCATGATCATCCGAGAACAGACCAAGGCGATACCGACGAGAAACGAGAGTCTCGATCCCCGGCCATTCCAGGACGACGAACGGGTGTTCGTTCTCGAGGTGTAACTCGCGGACCCGCCAAACCCCTTCGTGGTCCAGCCGCGCGGCCAGTCGGAGCCTCTGCGACAGTTGTAGCCAGCGTTCCGGGTCGGACCGGGCTGGGGTGAGGTCGCGGATCTCGACCTCGGTCGAGCCGTCGGGCGTCCAGGCGCGGTAGGAAACGCCGTCCCTTCCGACCCCGAGCTGGGCCTGCAACCGATAGTCGCCGAACTTCATGGCCGTTCCCCACCGCCGCCGAGTGAGTTGATCCTGAACATGATGATAGCGAAGAGCGGCCGGGTCAACGGAGTGGGGCGGGGATGGCGGATGGCTAATGACCAATGATCAATGGCCGATGACCAATGATCAATGGCCGATGACCAATGAATGCGGTCGATCGTCGGCCATCAGCCATTGGCCATTGGCCATCAAAAAAGCCCGGCGTCCCCAAGGGACGCCGGGTTCACGGCCAGTCGCGACTTCCAAGAGCTTCAATCCACGCCGACGGACTTCATGAAATAGGGATTCAACTTGCGGACCACGGAAAAGAACGTCTCGGCGCGGTCGGCGTCGCCGCCCGCTTTGGCGATCATTCCCGCGTGATAATAAAGAGGCGCGGTCTGGGTGCCCTGCGAAAGTGCCTTGGCCATGGCCTGCTCGGCTTCGGGGAACTTCCCCTTCTTATAGTAAACCCACGCGAGGGTGTCGTAGGCGAACACGTCTTTACGAAGCTCCAGATCCTTCCGGGCCAGCGTCAGCGCCTCGTCGAGGTCGCGACCCTGATCGGCCAGGAACATGATCCAGTGGCGGTCGTAGATCCGGGGGAATGAGCGGCAGAGCGTGCTGAGGCGGTCGGTTTGCGCTTTCGCACCCTTGGCGTCTCCGAGTTCGTTCAGGGATTCGCCGAGGAGGCGGATCGCCTCGGGGTTCTGCGGGCAGGCGTCGGCGGCCTTCTCGGCCCACGAAGCGGCCGACTTCCAATCCTTCCGCCAGACGGCGGCCTCGGCCATGCCGGTCATCGCGCGGTAATCGATCGGGAAGACCTCAAGCGCCTTGCGGCAGGAGCGTTCGCCCTCTTCCAGTCGCCCGGCGTCGATCAACGTATGTCCGAGCATGGTGTACGCCCAGGCGACTGTTTCGGCGGGCATGTCGGGGCGTTCGTCGGCGATCTCGCAGGCTTCCTTCCAGCGCCTCAGGGCGGCGGAGTGACGGCCTCTCGTCTCGTCGAGGCGGGCGCGGATCGCCAGTGAATTCAGGTCGTCACCTTTGGGAGGGTCGGCGGCGAGGGCCTTTTCCGCGGCGTCGAGGTTCCCCAGCTCGATCTGGATGTCCGCGACGAGCCGATTCGCCGAGGGGTCGACCGCGGCGGCCTTGTCGGCGGCTTCGAGGGCTTCGGGGAATCGGTGCTGAGTGAGCAAGCTCCGGCCGAGCCGGATGCGGGCCTGGGCGTTCCGCCTTTCCGAGATCGCGAGCGACTTCCTCGCCGCGTCTTCAGCCTTCACCGCGTCGGCGATGTCACCGGTCTCGCGCTGGCGGGCGAGGTAGGCGGCGGAGAGTTCACGCAACTCCAGGAACCCTTTGGGATCCTTCCCCGCGGCCGACTCCCAGAAGGCGACCGTCTTGCGTGCGAGTGTAGGGTCGTACGGCGCCCTCTCGGCCGGGGCGGCTCCGGAAAGCGCGGCGGAAGCGAAGCCGATCAGCAAAACCCGGCAAGTGGTGGATCGCTTCAACGTCATGGTGCTATGCCTCTTCAACAGGGAGCTCAGCATGGTCGGTGAAAGATGAACGATATTAAGTGAGAGAGAAATGATGCGTCGATCCGGGTCATCGGCCCCACCGACCATGCTGTGGTAAACAGGAGTGATCGGCCGCCCTGGCACGTCATCGGGCACAGGGACAGCTTCACCAACCGGACGGGCTCTCCACGAGCCGCGATCGATTGGTCAGTCAGTGCGGCACGCCGAGATACGGGAACACGTCCTGATAGTCGGTATGAGGGCCGACGTTGTCGGTCGTGAACGTGGGGAGTTCCTTGCCGTCGTCGGCCGCGAGCCCGAGTGCGGGGATCGTGTTGCCGAAGATCGCTCCGAGCGAAATGTCGACGACGTCATCGGCCAACGCGCGGCCGCCGAACTTGCTGCCGGTCGCCCCTCCCGTTTCAAAGCCCAGGTACGAGGCTTTGGTCGTGTTCTGCGAGAGGTCAAAAGTCATGACGTCGGGAACGAGCACCGCCTGAAGCACGCCGCTGATCGCCGCGGAGCGCGCCGCGGGGAAGTTCATGAACGCCGCGATGTCGTTCTTGACCTGGCCCGCGTCATCGGTGGGGTTGTCCTTGTTGTTGATCTCGTGCCGGCGCAAGGTGACGGTGGCGAGAACCTCGTTGACGAGCGGCCGGGCGAGCCGGTCCTGTTGCGTGTAAACGAAGTTCGGAGCGCCGGTGGGAATGCTGGTGGTCTCCCAGAGATGAACCACGCCGGTGCCGAGCATCGTCTTGGGCATCTCGACGACGATCGACATCACGTTCAGGTTCGCGAGATAGTCCATCGCCAGACCTGGCGGCCGCCATCCGCCGGCCTGCGGGGTGTCCGCCGCGATGATGCTGGTGAAATCGACCTGACGGCCGGTCAGCGGGGTCATGCGATCGGGGAAGATGGTGTAGAACTGATTGAGGTCAAGAAAGAACGGTTCAGAGCGGACCCCGGCGAAGACCGAGACGCCGGTCAGCGGGCTGAACGTCTGGTTGATCGTCCCCTTGTTGCGGTTCGGCCTGCCGAAAATGGACGTGGTCCCCGTCATGAACGGCTTCATCGGACCCGCCATCAAGACCTTCTGGTTCGCGCCCACCCCGGTGAAGCGGAACTGGATCACCAGATCTTCGACATAGTCTCCCGTGTTATCGATCTTCAACTGATACAAGACGCCGGGGTCGAACGTCGCGCCTTGGCCGGCCGGGATCAGGCCGTGGGTGTTCATCACCAGCACGACGTTGGCGGCATTGTGTGGGTTTGGGAAGGCGTAAACGTCGGTCATGTCGGCACCGATCCGGTTGACGTTTTCCGCAGTGTCGGCGTGGTCGGAAGCCCTTGCGGCCCCCAGCGGAACGAGGCAGGCCGCGGCGGCGGCGAGGACGGCTCTTCGGAAAATCATGTGTACGTAACCCTCAAAGGATGAAAATCGAATCCTGGAAAAGACGGAAGATGAACCCGGGGGGCGTCAGACCGCGGGACGGCGGACCCGGCGGTACGCACGGAGGCCCAAGACGGCCAGGCCGCTCAGCGCCGACAAGACGAGGACGGAGGGTTCCGGAACCGCGGCGGGTGTCAGCGTCGACAGCGTTTGCTGGAACGGCGCTCCGGTCGCGTCAAAGCCCCGCGCCAGACCCGCGTTCAGCAAAGGCCCGGCGTCAGCCTGGAACGAGAATACGGCGCTCTTGCCGATCGCGATGTCCGTGGTCGGGTCGCTCGACACGAAATCGATCTCCGCGTCACCCGGCGTGAACAGCGGAAGGAAACCCGTCGGCGCGGTGATCGACGTCAGGATCACGCCCGGCCTGATCGTCAGGTCGAACTCGGCGACGCCGACCGTGCTGCTCGCTGAATTCGCCACGGTATAATTATAAAGCCACATCGAAGCACTCAACTGAGTGACCGTCGGCGTCACCGTCGTAATGATGTCCGCGCGGACCTGTGACGCCCCCGCCGCCAGAATCACGCAGGCCGAGAGGGCCAGCCGAACAAAACCGTTTCCCCGCATGAGAAAATTCTCCCTGTAACAAAGGTGCCAATCGAAGAGAAAGGGATGAGGCCGATTCAATTGACTCGGAAACCTCGGCCGCCGACGCCTCGGTCGGGTCAGAAATCTTACAGACCATCGCGCCGGCCCGCCACCCGCGGCGGCAAGCCATTCACTCCGTTTGACGCGACCCCGGAATGCTCCGGAACCACCGACCGACCGTCCACGGCGATCCCAGTGGATCACTGACAGGAAACCTCCCGCCCCGAAGGCTCGCCGTCGAACCCCCTTGCCGAAGATGAATACCCCCCACGAGCAATTGGTGTACCGTTCGCGGGAGGTCGCGTTTATGTTCCGAGAAAGCCCAAAGACGATTGCGAAACTTGCCCTGACGGCTCCGGTACGACACAATGACCGTTCGATCATCAAGAACCGTGTCGACTGGGAATCCCCATCGACGCGGGGAAGTAGGTCGAATTCCACACTCTCATCAAGGTCTTTCCGTAGACCCTCGAAAGGTAGGCAGACGATGTTCCGCTTGGATTTCCGGCCGGGATTGTCTTCCTCTCACGCCTTGAATACGGAGCTTTCGGGTCGTTGTTACAAGTTTCTTTCGGGACCGGGACGATTCACGGTGTAACCCTCTCATACCCGACGGACCATGTGATGCTCCCGCCTACTAAGAACGAGAATTCAGCCAAATCAAACCTGAGCAACATCGAAACAAGCTGGTCCTTGCTCTTCCGAGCGCACCGCGGCGATGGCGACGCGACCTTCTCCGCACAGCACGAACTGGTGGAGCGGTATGCGGGGGCGGTCTACCGCTACCTCTTGAGAGTGACCCATGATCCCGAAGTCGCGGCCGACCTGACGCAGGAGTTCGCCTTGAGGTTCCTGCGAGGGGACTTTCACAAGGCCGACCCCCAGCGCGGGCTTTTCCGCAACTACGTGAAGAGTGCGGTCTTGAACCTCCTGACCGACACGTTGCGGAAGAAGAAGAAGCACCCCGTCCCGCTCCCCGGCGACGGAGACGCGCTGAGCGACCCGACGCAGGAATCGTTCGAGTTGGAGATCGACCGAGAGTTCCTGGAATGCTTGCGCGATGAGATTCTCAGCCGAGCCTGGGAACAACTCGCCAGACAGCAGGAAATGCAGGGGCAGCCGTTTCACACCGTGCTCCGCTTCCGCGCCGAGAACCCGACCCTTCGCTCGCAAGAGATGGCCGAACGCCTTTCCGCGGTTCTCGGCCGAGAGGTGACCTCGAACTGGGTCCGCCAGAACCTCCGGAGAGCCCGCGAGAAGTTCATCGCATTCGTCGAGGCCGAAGTGGCGCACTCGCTGGGAAGCATTTCGAAAGAAGAGCGGAATGAAGAGATGAGAACCCTGGGGCTCTGGGAATACTGCCGGCAAGAGACGAGTTAGAGCGGTTCGCGAACGGATGGCATGCGTGGCCGGATCGCGGGTGCCACATGCAAATCCATGCACAACTCGTGTGAGAACCGATCGAGAGCGGTTTACAGACGAATTGCACACGGGCTTGAAACGAGGGTGCCATGGCGTGGCACCCGGACAACCTCCCGGTATGCGCCGTCGTTCCGAAAACCGCTCCAAGCCGCGGTTTGACCCACCCACTCTCTCCAAGGTGATTTCATGCCTCTTTCTCCAACTTTGGCACAACGCCTCTGCCTGCTCTTGCCCCTCTATTTCTCGACCGCCGCCGTCGCCCAGGCTCCGGCGAAACAACCGGTGAAGGTCAGCCTGGACGGCCGCTCCCTTCTCGACCGTGATGACAAACCCTTCTTCTATCTCGGCGACACCGTCTGGGAACTGTTCCACCGCGCGAACCGCGACGACGCCGAGCACTACCTCCGCGACCGCGCCGCCAAGGGGTTCACCGTCGTCCAGGCCGTGGCGATCGGCGAGCTCGATGGCCATGACGTCCCCAACGCATACGGGCATCTCCCGCTAATCGACCGCGACCCTGCACACCCGGCCGTCAAGGAAGGCCCCGACAACGACTACTGGGACCACGTCGATTTCGTGGTCGATCGCGCCAACGCGCTAGGACTTGTCGTCGGCTTCTTGCCCACATGGGGACGCTACTGGCACGACCCCGTGAAAGACGGCAAGCCGCTCTTCAACGAACGGAACGCCGAGGTCTACGGCGAATGGCTCGGCAAGCGCTACAAGGACAAAGGGCTCATCTGGATCTTGGGCGGCGACCGCGACGTCGAGAACGACAGCCGGAAAACCTTGATCCGCGCCATGGCCCGCGGGCTCCGCGAAGGGGATGGCGGCAACCACCTGATGACGTTCCACCCCAACGGCAACCAGGGGTCTTCCACATGGTTCCACGCCGAAGACTGGCTCGCCTTCAACATGAGGCAGAACGGTCACGGCACCGAGTTCACCAACCGCTACGAGAACACCCGGGCCGACTACGACCGCAGACCCGTCAAGCCCGTCATCGACGGCGAGCCGATCTACGAAGGCCATCCGATCGCGTTCAACGCGAAAGCCTTCGGCCACTCGGTCGCGGCCGACGTCCGCCGACCGCTCTATTGGAACCTCTTCAGCGGGGCCTGCGGACACACCTATGGTCATCACTCGGTCTGGCAGATGTGGCAACCCGACCGCGCCCCGATCAACAACCCGCTCATGACCTGGAAGGAGGCCCTCGAAGCCCCGGGCGCGGGCCAGATGCGGCACGGAAGACGCCTCATCGAGTCGCGCCCGGTCCTGTCGAGAATCCCCGACGACACGATCATCGTCACCGACCGCGTCCCCACGTCGATCCCCGGCGCAGGACGCTACCGCTTCGTGGCGATCCGAGACGAGCAAGGCACGTTCGCCATGGTCTACGCCCCCATCGGCCGGCCGTTCAAGGTCCACATGAACACAATCAAAGGCCCGAACGTAACCGCCTGGTGGTTCAACCCCCGGGACGGCAAAGCTCAAAACATCGGCACCTTTAGCAACCAGGGCGACAAGGAATTCACCCCGCCCGACCCCGGAGAATTGACCGACTGGGTTCTCGTCCTCGACGACGCCTCGAAGAATTACCCGCCGCCGGGGCAGCGTTGAGTGAACGGGAACGGAAAGGCCGATGACGGATGACGGATGACCAATGACGGATGGGAACAATCCCCGTTGGTCATTGGTCATTGGTCATTGGTCATTGGTCATTGGTCATTGGTCATTGGTCATTGGTCACTGGTCACTGGTCACTGGTCATTGGTCATTGGTCATTGGTCATTCCCCCCGCCTCACTTGCCCGCGGACGCCTTGGCCTCCGATTGAAGCATCAAGATCAGCGAATGTTCCAACTCCGCCGGCTTGAAGCCGAAGGGGCCGCGTCCGCTCTTGTAGGCGACTTTTCCTTCGCCGTCGATCAGGTAGAGGCGGCTGGGCATCCCGCTGTACTTGGCCCCCACGGCGTCGTCCATCGTGTCTACGAGCATCGGGAAGCCCAGCGACAGCCGTTCGCCGCAGGTCTGGGCCACCGAAACGCGCTCTTCATAGGTCTTGGGCTGAGCCAGGTGGACCCCCACCATCTCGTTGCTGTCCATCTGCCACCCGTCGATCGGATGGGCCTCTCGGACGTAGACCATCACGAAGGTCGCCCGGTCGCTATACCGCCGGAACAGCTTCTCGACGTTCCCCGCCTGCATCCGGAACGGTCCGCACGTGAAGTTGCCGAAGACCAAAACCACCGGCTTCGGCCCGATCAGCTTCGAGAGCGTGACCTCCTTCGAGCCGTCGTTAGTCTTGAGCGTGAAATCCGTGACGCGTTCACCCACGGCGGGGCCGGGCTGCATCGAGCCGATCTCCTGCCGGAAAAGGCCGCGGATCAACGTCTCCTTCGAAGGCCCTTCCGACTGCTTCGGAGGAGCACCGCCAGCATGAGGAACGGGAGCCGGCCCGGGTCCGTCGAACGCCTGCTGGAGGTCGCCCAGCGACAGGAAATCCATCCCGCCGGCGTCGTTCTTGGTGAAGAAGGCGTCGATCTCTTCACGCGTGACCTTGCCGTTGCCGTCGCGGTCCATGCTGTAATAGACCCGCATCCCCATCGAGGGTGCGAGGGCGTGGGCGGAGAAGTCGAAGTCGTTCTGGGTCAAGGCCCCGTCGTGGTCGCGGTCGAGCCTGGCGAAGTCGTCCTTCGACCCCGGGAATTCCTGGGGGGCGATCCGGCCGTCGTTGTTGCGGTCGAACCGTTTCCGGGTCGCCTTCCAGTCGAACTTCGTCTGGGCGACGGCCCTGCGGAACCAACCGTCATTAGGCCCGAGTTGGCTCCCCTTGAGGATATCCGTGTACATGTCGAGCCATTCAGGCCGGTCGGGCCAGGCCTCGGCAAGGGCCTTATCGACGTCGTTGCCGCCCCCGGGCGACGCCGCGGGGGGCTGGGCCGGAACCCGACCGGGAGCCGTCGCGGCGGCCAGAAGGCACAACGCCCATAAAGTTCGGTTCTTCATGAAAACGGTCCTCAGAACCAGATCGATGCCTTTGCCGACGGGGTGAATGAATTCGATCGTCGCCGCAATTTCGGACGTCGGCAAGCCCCTTGCCCGATAAAAAATCCGACGCCACCGAATCAAACCCGAGAGAACCGGGTTTGTCAGGCGAAACGCACAGCGATGCTCTGCGGAAACGGAACGAGGGGTCAGATTTTGTGTGCGCCTTGAAAGTCGGGGATCTTCAGCGGGTGCGAATCCCGCCTGGCGACTGGGTCGCTCCGGCCAGTCGCTCTCGGAGCGGCGGTGGAGGT
>JAYUFP010000629.1:0-13476 GCA_043738665.1 Isosphaeraceae bacterium | reverse complement strand
TTCCAGGGGGCGTCCCTCAGCGGTCTTGCCGATCGGCGTGATAGACACCAGGGGGTTCTTACCGATCGCGTCCAGCCACCTCTCCAGGTCGGAGAGGCGATAAGGTTCCACCCGCGCGACGTACAAGACCGGGCCGGGCATCGTGACGGTCAGCCGCACGCGATCTTCGGGCAAGCTCTCCAACGCGACCGGTCGCCACGCTTTGCCGTCGGGCGATACGACGGCGGCCTTCAACTCGTTCGCGACCGAAGCTTTCCGGCCGTTATAAATATTCTCAAGATTCTTGAACTCAAGGGTCAACCTGGAACCGGGCTTCGCATGGAGGCGGAAGTGGATATGCCCCGCGGCACGGTTCGGGGACGATCGCTCATGATCGTAGACCAGATGGACCAGGATCGTCCCGTCGGCCGCGGTCTCGTACCATAAGGGCGAGGCGTTCTCGAAGCCCGTGTCGATGAATTCGAGATCCATCGACGCAGACTTTTCCGACGCCTTGTTCGCCCCCTTTTCCACGGGTGTCCGTCGAAGCTCCGGACCCTCCGCTTGAACCGCGGCGAAGCCGAGGGCCGCGATCAGTAACGGTACAAGTGATCGTATCATGGCAGGTCCGAGGAGGATTCGACAGGCGATCGGGGTGGATTGCTAAACAGGATACCCCGGAGGCCCGGCGATTCCAAAGCCCGTGAAGATCGGTGGGCAGCGTCCGCCGAACGCGGCTATGATGAGGAACGATCCGAAGGAAAGGCCAGGTTCCGTCGTGGAATGATCGAAATTGCGAAGGAAACCGCCGGCACGAGGGCGAACCGTTGCGGGCTTTCGATGCACTTTGAGTTCTAAGCGAGGACGTTTCCGCGTGTCGGCGAATTGTTGGCGGACGGAGCCGCGGAACCGACTTTCCAATCTCAGAGGGCTTACCTCATGGTGACCCCGGAAGCCGAAAAACCTCTTCCCGAACCCGATCCGGCGGAGGGCGGGGCGACGGACCGCACGTTATTGCGGAGGCTCCAGCACGGCCAGGCCGACGCCTCGACCGAGCTGTACCTCCGCTACGCCAAGCGCCTCCTCATGCTCGCCGCGTCGCAAAGCTCGCCGGACCTGGCGCGGAGGGTCGACCCGGAGGACATCGTCCAGTCGGTCTTCCGCACGTTTTTCCGACGCGCCGGCCTCGGCCATTACACGGTCCCCGACGGCGAGGAGATCTGGAAGTTGCTTCTGGTCATCGCTCTCAACAAGGTCCGCGCCACCGGCGCGTTCCACCGCGCCGCCAAGCGGGACGTCCGCAAGACCGTGGGCGGCGAGGCGTTCGACCGCGCTGTCGAATCCCAGGCGGTGCCCAACGAAGAGGCGCTCGGCCTGCTCCGGGTTGTCGTGGAGGACTTGCTGCAAGAACTTCCCGAAGCACATCGTCGAATGATCGAACTTCGGATCGAAGGGAATGAGGTCGTCGACATCGCCACGACCGTTCAGCGCTCCAAGCGATCAGTCGAGCGGGTTCTTCAGGATTTTCGCAAGCGTCTCGACGGGTTAATCGGAGAGGAAGTTTGAAAATGGCCGTCCCCCCCAGCGGAGAGCACTGGCCTGAGGTCGGCGAGGTGGTCGAGGCCTACGAATCGGCCCTGGCACGCGGCTCTCGCGTCGAGGTCGCCGAGTTCGCGCCGCCTTCCGAACACCCTGAACGACTCGCGATCCTTTGCGAACTCGTCCGCGTCGACCTCGAACACCGTTGGGAACAGGGCCAGGGACGCCCGCTCGAAGACTACTGCACGCGCTTCCCCGCCCTGTTTGAGGACCCCGCGCTCACGAGGGAAATGGCGTTCGAGGAGTATCGTCTCCGCCTCCAGGCCGGAGAGTCCCCGACCCCCCAGGAATACCGCCGCAGGTTCGGCCTCGACGGAGGCGACGGCGACTGGCCGCGTCCGCTCCCTCCGCCCGAAAAGAAGTCGCGCGGAACGCTCTCGTCGTGGCGGCGAAAACCGGGAGACGGTGCGTCCGAGATGGATCGCGCGGCAAGTGCCTACCGGTCATATCGTCGTCAAGGAACGAGCGGCACCGAAGCGCTCGACTCTCTCTTCAGTTCGCAGCGGGTGCCCGAATCGCACGCGGAATTGCTGCGGTCCCTGGACCGGACCGACCCCCACGCGGCCGAGCGGCTTGCGGAGGCGATGGCGAGTCTTCCTCGGCCCGGCATGGATTTCCTCGGTTTCCGGCTCGAAAGCGAACTCGGACGCGGCGCGTTCGGACGGGTCTTTCTCGCGAGACAGGGAGAGCTTGCCGACCGCCTGGTGGCGCTGAAGGTCTCGGCCGACGTCACCGGTGAATCGCACGCGCTGGCGCGGCTCCAGCACACGAACGTCGTACCGATCTACTCGGTCCACCGCCGCGGGCCGCTCCAGGCGGTCTGCATGCCCTACCTGGGAGCGACCACGCTGGCCGACACGCTCGCCTCCGTCCGGAGCCAGGCCGCATTGCCGCGCACGGGAGAGGCGCTTCTCAGCTCTTTACGCTCAAAACGAACGTCCACCGAGCGTAGGGATGACGGAAAAGCGGCGGATGCCGAGTCGCCTCGTCTGACAAGTGTCCCGCACCCGGAACCCGCCGCCTTGGCGGATTCCCCAAACGAAGCCGTTTTTTTGGCCCCGCAGATCGAGCGTCTCCGGGGACTGGGGTATGTCCCGGCGGTCCTCTGGATCGGCTCCCGAGTGGCCGAGGGGCTGGCCCACGCCCATGAGCGCGGGATTCTTCACCGGGATTTGAAGCCGGCGAATATCTTGTTCGCCGACGACGGCGAGCCGGTCCTCCTCGACTTCAACCTCGCCGCCGACGTCAAGGCACACGCCGGGGCCGCCGTGGCTCTTGTCGGAGGGACGCTTCCCTACATGGCGCCCGAGCACCTGACCGCGTTCTTGAACAATGACGCGACGGTCGATGCGCGGAGCGATGTTTACTCGCTGGGTGTGATCCTTCACGAGTTGCTGACAGGCGTCCACCCGTTTCCGATCCGAGGCGGGTCCATCGACTCGGTCCTCCCCGTCATGATCGCCGACCGCCGCGACGCGATCCCTGACGTCCGCCGCGCCAATCCGGCGGTCTCGCCGGCCGTCGGCTCGATCGTCCGGCACTGCCTTGAGCCCGATCCGGACCGGCGTTACGCCACGGCGCGCGAACTCCAGGAAGACCTGTCGCGGCAGCTCGAAAATCTCCCCCTCCGCCACGCGCCCGAGCCTTCGTGGCTCGAACGGGCGGGCAAATGGGCGCGGCGGCACCCTCGACTCGCGTCATCGACGACGGTCGCCGTCGTCGCCGCGGCGCTTCTGATGGGAGTCGCCTCGGCGTTTTTCGTTCTTCGAGGAGGGTATGAGCGGGCGGTTGCCGCCGATTCGTTTCGCAAGCTGGTCGACGAGCGGAGCCAGGCCGTCGCATTGTTGACCACGCCGGAACTCGACCCGACCCTCATTGAGGAGGGAATGAGCCTCTGCCGGGTCGCGGTGAAACGTTATGGGGTTCTGGAGAACCGCTCTTGGCTCAGCCATCCCCTTGCGGCGACGTTGTCCCGGGCCGACCGTGATCGGGTCCGGCGCAACCTCGGCGATATTCTCATTCTCTGGTCTCGGGCCTTGATCCAGCGGGCGTCCTCGAAAACCGGGCCGAGCCGCGCGGATGACCTTGCGGCGGCTTCGACACGCCTGGACCGGGCCGACGGGTGCTACGACCCGAACACGGTGCCCCGAGACCTCGCCCTGGCACGGGCCGACCTCGCGCGCGTTTCCGGGAAATCCCGGGGCGAAGTTCGGCGACTCCTCGAAACGGCCGAGGCGATTCCGCCCCGCGACGACGTCGATCGGCTCATGATTGAACCCGAACGGGTGCCCCCTGAGGGCCGCCTCCGACTGCTTTCCGAACTCAAGGCCGTCGAACGGAGCGCCCCCGGCGACTTCGCCGTCTGGACGGCACTCGGCAACGCCTTCGCGAGGCTCGGCCGAGGCAAGGACGCGCTGACTTCTTACAACGTCGCGGTCGCGATGGCCCCGAAACATGACTGGGTCAAGTTCATCCGCGGGGTGCATCTGATGAGGCTCCGGGAATTCTCCCAGGCGCTCGAAGACTTCGACAGCGTCGTCGAGCAGCGGCCCGACCTGGCATTCCCACTTGTGGACCGTGCGATCGCGAAACTCAGATTGGAGGACGCCCGGGGGGCGATCGACGACCTGACGCGTGCTCTGACCTTGAAAGACGCGCCCCCGCGGATCTGGTTCATCCGCTCGCAGGCGAAGCAGAAGCTCGGCGACCGTGAAGGAGCCCTCTCCGACCGTGCGCAAGGGTTGAAGCAGCCGCCGATCGACCCCGCCGACTTCGTCGCGCGCGGCCTTGCCCGGCTCTCCACCGATGTCCCCCTGGCGGTCGCGGATTTCGACGCAGCCCTCGCGATAGAGCCGGGTTATGTCCACGCGCTTCAGGACAAGGCCCACGTTTTCTCGGAGCTGATGAGCCAGTCCGAGAAGGCGATTCAGCTCCTGGACGTGCTTCTGCAATTCCACCCGACCTCCGTCGAGGCGATTGCCGGCCGAGGTGTCCTTCTCGCCCGCCAGGGGCGCCGTGATGCGGCGATCGCGGACGCCAAGGCGGCGATCGCCCTCAACGACCGAGCCGAAGTCGTCTACCAGGCGGCCTGCATTCACGCACTCTTATCCAAACAGGAGCCCGCCCTCCGGGCCGAGGCGCTTCGGCTCGTGGCCGAAGCCGTTCGCAAGGACGCAATCTGGCTGGAAACCGCGCGGACCGACCCCGATCTGGGCGCGATCCGCGAATGGCCCGAATTTCAGAGGTTACTCCGCGCCCTTGAGGTGGTCGTCCGACCTGGCCCAGGACATTAACACTTTGTGGATCAGGATTTAGGTGTATGGAAGAACCCGCGGCTTGGGTCAAAAGAACGCCCGGATCTTAAAAAAGGCGATCGAGATCCTTCCACTGTCGCGAAAAAAAGAGAACCGAAACTGAGCCTCGCGCATCTTTAACCAATGGGTTGGAAGCGTTTTGAATTGCCGTCAAAGAACATGATGCGACCCGATTGCGGCTTGAACCATTCTTCCGTCCCGTGGTTCAATCTGTCGTTCGGCTTCCTCAACTCCAGTCTGGCGTGCGAGCCCATCCTGACGATTTCGAAAAACGATGGCGGACGCCGACGACGGTTACCACTTCCTGCTTTTGGAGGGGTGACCGGAGCGTTGGCGTTTTGACCGACGACACTCCGCGACGTCCTTCATGCAGGGATGCGGCTCGTAGAACCAGGCACGACTCAAGACAAGAGCAGAAAAGGAGCCGATGATGCGTGGCCGTACCACGAGAGTGCCGCGTCCCCGTCGTCTCGCGATCGAGGCGTTGGAAGACCGTGCCGTCCCGGCGACCTTCGGCGTTCCCTGGAGCGACCCGAGCCACCTGAGTTTGAGCTTCGCCCCGGATGGCACCGCCATCGCAGGGCATACCAGCACGCTCTTCCAGACGATGGCCGCGTCGAAGGCCGCGTCGACCTGGCAGGTCGACATCCTCCGCGCCTTCCAGACCTGGGCGGTGAACGCGAACATCAACATCGGACTGACGGCCGACGGCGGACAGGCGTTCGGGATAGCGGGGGCGTCGCAGCACGATTCGCGGTTCGGCGATATCCGCGTCGGCGCCCAACTCATGGCGTCTGATGCCCTGTCGATCTCGGTACCCAACGACCCGGCAATCTCGAGCACGATGACCGGGGATGTCCTGATCAACAACGCCGATAACTTCTCCAAATACGACCTCTTCGCCGTCGCGCTTCACGAGGCGGGGCACGTCTTCGGGATCGGGGATAACTCCGACCCGTCGTCGCCGATGAATTCCCATTACCTGGGCAACATCAAGCTGACCGCCGGGGACATCGCCAACCTTCAAGCCCTCTACGGCGCACGCGGACCCGATTCCCACGAGGGGAGCGGCGGGAACGAAACGCTGGCCACGGCCTCGACCATCCAAACGCCCGGAAGTTGGAAGGGCGCGACCCCCTTGGTCACATACGGCGACATCACGACCAATAAAGACATCGACGTCTTCGCCTTCCGACCGCCGAACGGTTACCGGGGGCCGATCACCGTCCGGTTGCAGTCGGCGGGAATCAGCCTCCTGGCACCTCACCTTTCGATCCTCGATTCCAAGGGCCGCGTTCTGGGCGACGCGCTCGCCCGGAGCGACAAAGGGGACGTGGTTACGCTCCATCTCAACACGTCGGACCCCAACGCGACGTATTACCTCAAGGTTCAGGGGGCGACGGGCGACGTCTTCGGAATCGGCAGCTACGGCGTCGCCGTGACCTTTGATTCGAGTTCGACGACATCGGCCTCGGCCATCGACGCGGTCCTCCGCGGCCCTTATCAGGCACTCAACCCCAACGACATCGCCAGCCTGTTGCTGACCGGGTCGAATCCGCTGCTCAACAACGACCACGGCAGCGACGACACCACGGCCGGCGCGACGACCCTGGCCTCGGTCCCGGGTTACGCGCGGAACTCACATTACGAAGTGATCGGGAGCATCTCTTCCCCGACCGACACGGATTACTATCGCTTCCAGACCGCCGACGCCCCCGCCAACAAGCAGCCGCTCGTCTTGACGGTGACGGCCCGCGCCCTGGGAATCAACGGAACGGCACCAAGGGTCACCTTGGTTGACAGGGACGGCTTGGTGGTGCCTGTGCAAATCCTGGCCAACGGCGGGGGAACCTTCACGGTCCAGGCGGTCGGGGTCAAGCCCGGGGGTTCCTACTTCATGAAGGTCGGGCCCGTCGTGGCCGCCGGCTCATCCCCGACCGGGAATTACGCCCTCAGCGCCCAGTTCACGACCTCGCCGGCCCAGCTTACCACGTTCACGGGCGGATCCCTCTCCGCACCCGGCGTTTCGGTCTCGTCGAGCTTTTACGTGGGCGAGAGCCAGCTCATGAATTTCGTCCTCTCGGCGAACGCCGCGGGGGGAGTGGCGGCAACGGGCGCGGCCGTTCAGATGACCATCAGCGACGCCTTGGGGAACGTGATCTTCACCCTGACCGCGACCGCGGGCGACACGGTGAGCGCGCCGGCGTTGTTCCTGACGCCGGGGGCCTACAAGTTGAAGTTCACCGCGCTGGGAACCCCGGTCGCCGGTGCGCCCGCCCTGGCGTTCTCGCTCAAAGGCAACGCGATCAGCGACCCGATCGGACCGGTACTCACCGACCCGACCCTCGACCCGATCTACAAGGCCCCCGGCCTTCCCGGCTGGTTCCAGTATCCCGGCGGAACCCCCACCACCGCCACCTACAGTTTCCCCCCCGTCCTGCTCGCCTGATCAGACTTCAACAGGATCGGCGTGGTCGAAAGCCCGCGTCCGCGGGAACGACGTGACGTGATTACGGCTCGTGATCACGTCGCGCGCCTCCGATTGTGGAGCAAAACAGACGCGGTTTTCACCCCCGACGTCGGCGGGGACTGGTCGTCGTACGTGCTTTGCATGTCTTGCTTTAAGGCGACGCCTTGGAAATCGGCGGGTTCGCCGAAGAGTTGTAACCGGACGGCCGGGAAGGCGCACTTTCTCCCTGATAGATCAGCGCGACTTCACGCGAGCACGTCTGTTTATTCAATCGTGTTAAAGTGAAACCGTCTACCGCCTGGCAAAGGCGGAAGGCCCGCGCGCGTCCTTTGCCCACAAGGGCCTTACGACCCGGGAACACAACAGGAGTCTTGATCATGCGTTCAAAAAAACGATTCGCCGCGGCGGTTCTCGCCGCGCTGGCCGCGTCTCCCGCCGCCTTCGCTCAGCAAGGGCCGCTCACCGACCCGATCCCGCAGCCGATCCCTCAGAGCCCGATCCCGGTGGTCCTCATGCCCGTCGCCTCGGGACTGACCAGCCCCATCGCGCTCACCGTTATCGACGGCGAAGAGGAGGATCAGGACGAACATCGCGGCTCGAACGACCGCGGCCGGGTCGACCGGAAGTTTATCGTCGACCAGACCGGCCTGGTGCTTTTGATGAAGGACGGGGTCGTTCAAAAAACGCCGTTCCTCGACATCACGGGCGTCATCGCCCAGCTCTCCCCGGCGTTCGGTCGGGGTGCGAACGGCCTTAACCCGCGGTACGACGAACGCGGATTACTCGGCCTCGCGTTTCACCCGGATTTCGACAAAGAGTGGAGCGCAGGTTACCTCGCGCTTTACACTTTGCACAACGTTCCGGTCGTCAAACTCGCGGACTTTCCCCAGCCCCCGTTCCCGGCGGGCGCGGTGCCGAACTGCCAGGAAGTCATCGCCGAGTGGCGGGTCAGCCGTCTGAACCCGGACGTGGTCGACCCGGCGTCGTACCGTGAACTCCTTCGTTACGACAAGCCCGAGTTCAATCACAACGGCGGCACCGTGGCCTTTGGCCCCGACGGCCTTCTTTACGCGGCCTTCGGTGACGGCGGCGCTGCCAACGACGTCGGGCCGGGCCACATCCCCGGTACGGGCAACGCGCAGAGCCTCGGGACAATCCTCGGCAAGGTGATCCGGATCAACCCGCTCAATCCGGCCTTCACCGAACGCCACGACGGCTTCGTGAGCGCCAACGGCCAGTATCGCATCCCACGCGACAACCCGTTCCTCAATCAGGCGGGAGCCCTCGGCGAGATCTTCGCCTTCGGTTTGCGTAATCCGTACCGATTCAGCTTCGACGCCGAGGACGGCAGGCTGATCCTCGCGGACGTCGGCCAGAACAACATCGAGGAAGTCGACATCATCAAGGCCGGAGGTAACTTCGGCTGGCATTTCAAGGAAGGCACCTTCCTGTTCGACCCGGTGAGCGGAAACGTCTTTTCCGGCCCCGATCCAGTCCCGCACCTGATCGACCCCGCGGTCGAATACGACCACTTTGAGGCGACGGCGGGCAAGAATACCAGGGCCGCGGTCATCGGCGGGTTCGTGTACCGCGGTTCGAAGTTTCCCGCGATCAAGGGGAAATACATCTTCGCCGACCTGAACGGGTTCCTCTTCATCGCCGACCTGAAGACCGGCAAACTCGAACAGTTGCTCGACACGAAGATGTTCATCAAAGGCTTCGGGCAGGACGCCGACAACGAGATCTATGTCCTGGGTTCCACCGTTCTGGGACCGAGCGGTAAAAAGGGCGTGGCGTTGCAGATCACCCCTGGCAAATAATCGTTGTCGGAACAGGTCGCGACAGGACGCCGTTGCGTATTTCCGGCTCATCACTCACGTTCCCCCACCCGGTCGTCCTCAGAACGGCCGGGTGGGGGAACGCTTTGTGATCGAAGCCGTTCGGGAAGCCCTCGGAGAAAATTCGGGAGCGGCGACGCT
Organism: Isosphaeraceae bacterium; assembly: GCA_043738665.1. Classification (GTDB taxonomy): domain Bacteria; phylum Planctomycetota; class Planctomycetia; order Isosphaerales; family Isosphaeraceae; genus JAYUFP01. The sequence goes on along the minus strand of JAYUFP010000629.1, from coordinate 4,135 downwards.
GGATTCGTTGATCAAAAGGAGAGACGATGGGAGCCGCCGAGGTTCGTGAACCGACCGAATCGGAGTCGTCGGACCTGGAACATTGCGACGGCGACCTGACGAGCGCCCGACCCCTTGTCAATACTGACGGATCTTGCCATGAACAATCGACGGTTCGGGATGGCTTGCCTCTCGTGGGTCTTCGCGACGACTCCGTTGACGTCGTCTGGCATGGACCTCCCCGACCCACCCGACACCGAGCCGTCGGCGACAAAACCGTTACCCCCGGCGGAGGCCGCGGCGGGCTTCCGCGTCCCGGAAGGGTTCCGCGTGAACGTGTTCGCCGCCGAGCCCGATGTGCGGAACCCAGTGGCGATGGCCTGGGACACCCGAGGTCGACTCTGGGTCGCCGAGAATTACACCTACTCGGATACGACGGATAAATTTAACCTCAACCTTCGGGATCGTGTCCTGATCTTCGAGGATGGCGACGCCGACGGCAAGTTCGACAAGCGCACGGTCTTCACCGAGGACGTTCAGCGCCTCGGCAGCGTGGAACACGGGTTCGGCGGGGTCTGGCTGATGTGCCCCCCCCAGTTGTTGTTCGTCCCCGACCGTGACGGCAATGACGTCCCCGACGGCCCCGCCGAGGTCGTGCTGGACGGCTTCACCGTCGCGATGGAGAACCACCACACCTTCGCCAACGGGCTCCGCTGGGGTCCCGACGGCTGGCTCCACGGGCGCTGCGGCGCGTCTTCACCGGGGCAGATCGGGATTCCCGGCACAGTCGACTCGGAACGCATTCCGCTCCGCGGCGGGATCTGGCGGTATCACCCGACCCGCAAGCGGTTCGAGGTTCTTGCGCACGGCACAACCAATCCCTGGGGTCACGACTGGAATGAACGGGGGGAAGCCTTCTTCATCAACACGGTGAACGGCCACCTCTGGCACATGATCCCGGGCGCCCACTATGCCCGTCCGCACACGATCGAGCCGAACCCCCGCGTCTACTCGGTGATCGACCAGCACGCCGACCATTATCACTTCGACAATTCCAAGGACTTCGCCCGGTTCACGGTTCCCGGAAGCATCGACGACCGCCGCGGCGGCGGGCACGCCCATAGCGGCATGATGATCTACCTGGCCGACCAGTGGCCGGAGTCGTATCGCGGCAAGCTGTTCACGCTCAATTTCCACGGCAGGCGCGTCAACGTCGAACGGCTCGAACGCGAAGGGAGCGGATACGTCGGCAAGCACGAGCCCGACATCCTCTTCGCCGCCGACCCCTGGTTCCGAGGCATCGACCTCAGCTACGGCCCCGACGGCAGCGTGTTCGCCCTCGACTGGAGTGATACGGGGGAGTGTCACGACCACGACGGCATTCACCGGACCTCGGGCAGAATCTACAGGATCACTTCGGGGAACCCGGCCCGAATTGTGGTACAAGACGTGTCCAAACTCTCGGAACGCGAACTCGTCGCCCTGCACACGCACGCGAACGAGTGGTATGTGCGAAAGGCAAGGCGAGTCCTCGCGGAGCGCTCCGCCCTTGGCGAACCGTTGACCGAGGCTAAAGCCGCGCTCCGAAGAATCTTTGCCGGCGACCCCGCCGTCCCTCACAAGATCCGCGCCCTGTGTAGCCTTTACGCGATCGGCGGGACGGACACATCGTTCCTTCGGGAATTACTCCGAAATGAACACGAATCGGTCCGTACATGGGCCGTCCGGTTCCTGACCGATGCGTTGCCCATCGACACGATCTACAGCGGGCGGGGCGGCACGGACATCGACTTGCCCGCTGATTTGAGGGAAGAGTTTGCAACCCTCGCCGGGAAAGACCCGTCGGGCCTGGTGCGGCTGACCCTGGCGTCGACACTTCAACGCCTGCCGGTCCATCGACGGGCCGAGCCGGCGAAGGCCCTTCTCTCCCGCTCTGAGGACAAGGGCGATCCTAACCTCCCTTCGCTCATCTGGACGGGCTTGATCCCGGTCGCCGATTCCGATCCCAACGCCCTGGTCTCACTGGCGTCGGAATGCCAATCGCCGGACGTCCTGCGGATGATCGCGAGACGACTTGGGGAGGAGATCGAGGCCCGACCGGGTCCCTTGAACGCTCTACTCGAAATCGCCGCGCGACGGCCGCTCACCGAACAGACGCAGGTGGTCGCCGGGTTGAGCGAGGCCCTCGCAGGCTGGCACAAGGCGAGGAAGCCCGCGTCGTGGGATAGGCTCAATGAGAACTTGACCGCTTCGACTGATCCCACCTTACGCGACAAGGCAAGAGACCTCAGCGTCCTCTTTGGAGACGGCAGGGCGCTCGATGAAGTGAAGCGACTTGCGCTCGATGAATCGGCCACTCTTGACGTGCGACGGTCCGCGTTGAAGACCCTGATCGAGAGCCGCCCCGCCGACCTGCGCGGCGTCTGCGAGCGCTTGCTGAAAGTCCGGTTTCTGAACGCCGTCGCCGTGCGGGGGCTGGCGCTATTCGACGACCCGGCGGTCGGCCGCGAGATCGCCGCGGGCTACCGATCGTTCCACCCTTCGGAGCGGTCGATCACGCTCGATACCCTGTGCTCGCGGCCGTCATTCGCGGAGGCCCTGCTCGACCAGATGGCCGCCGGGACGATCCCCCGGCAGGACTTGACCGCGTTCCACCTCCGCCAGATCCGGAGCCTGAACGACCCGAGCGTCAACGAACGACTCGCCCAGGTCTGGGGAGTGCGGCGCGAGTCGCCCGCCGACCGCCGCGAACGGATCGCCGCGCTCAAGGTCGAGCTCACTCCCGGCGTGTTGGGTCAAGCGGATCGCGGTCGAGGTCGGGTGGTGTTCGACCGGGTCTGTGCCTCGTGCCACAAGCTTTACGGTCACGGGGGAGACATCGGCCCCGACTTGACGGGCACGGGTCGAGATAACCTCGCCTATTTACTCGAAAATCTCATCGATCCGAGCGCCTCGGTGAGCGCCGATTTCAAGATGGTTGTCGTCGCGATGGCCGACGGCCGGGTGCTCAACGGCCAGGCGAAGGCCCAGACCGACCGCACGTTAACCCTCCAGACCCAGACCGCGGCGCTCGTTCTGGATCGCAAGGAGATCGAGGGCCTCAAGCCGTCGCCGCTCTCCTTGATGCCCGAGGGGTTGCTCGACACGTTGAGTAAGACCGAGATCCGCGACCTGACCTCGTACCTCACGAACAAGACGCAGGTGCCGTTGCCTTGACGCTCAGCCCGGCGGGGAACCGTCGAGGGCTTGGCCAAGCGTCAGTCGCGCGGAAAGCCATCGTCGTTTGATCGTGCGTTCGGAAATCCCCAGAACTTCGGCCGCGTCGGCCTGCGCGAGCCCCTGGTAGTAGATCAGGTCGAACGCGACGCGTTCCTCTTCGGGCAGGAGCGCGACCTGTTCGTGGAACTCGGCCCATTCGGTGAGCCTGACCGGGTCGTAGGTGCTTTGCGCGTCTTCGAAGGGGAGATTGAGCGGGCTTCGGTCGGAATCCTCGCGGGCGTTTGAGGCGTGGTTGGCTCCGATCCCTTCGGGGCCGAAATAGCGGCGAACCTGGTCGATCAACTCGCGCCGGATCTGCAAGGCCGCCAGCCGGTGGAACTCCGCGGCGGTGGTCGGCCGTGTCGCCTTGATCGCGGCCCAGAGCCGCATCGAGGCGTTCTGACAGATGTCCTCAGTCTGTTCCCAGCGGCCGAGTCTCCGGAAATCCTTGAACATGCGCCTGGTGAGAGTCTCCACCCGCCCTACCGCGTGATTGATCAATTCGTCACACGCCCGATCGTCGCCCTGTGCGAGCCGTTCGATCCAGACCTGGATTCGATCCGCGGAGAGGCCGCCGTCGGTCATCGGCACTTCCCATGAGAGAAAGATTTTTGCATGCACGCACGATAGGTCTAGCTTATCGCATCGCGGAGACGTGCGCAAGAAATATCGAAGCGGTGTTGATTTTTTCTGGCCCGAGTCGCCAACCGCTCTCGCCGGGAAGTGTGGAACGTCAAGCGAACCCGATGCGAACGATCGATCGACCGAGGCCGAAGCGCCCTCTGGATCGAGGCGACGGGTGTTTTCGCGCCGACGTTCGTCGAACCCTTCCCGTCGGCCGATCACGGATCTCTTAACTTTGCCTCCATTGATTAAAGGTGACGTCGGATGAACACCT
>JAYUFP010000628.1:0-4583 GCA_043738665.1 Isosphaeraceae bacterium | reverse complement strand
TTCCGCTCTGTTTCGCGAGACAAGTCGTCGTTTCGACTGCCCAGTCGCACGCCACACCCCCCCTTCGCAAGGGGGGGAAAGGATCGGCCGCTCGCGTCGTCATCCCATTCCCGGGCGGTATTGGATGATTGCGGAGCGGCTCGTTGAAAAGGATCGGCCGCTTGCGTCGTCATCCCATTCCCCGCAACAAAAACACGCGCCTCAAAACCCTCTCTCCAGTCCGATCAACACCAACTTTGCACCAGCCCACCCCCGGGCTACTGACCGTCGCACCTTCGGGGCTGAAAAGGCGGTCGCTCCGTCGAACCGTTCGCACACCTTGAAGGTCCGGGTGACCCACCCCACCGGGAGAGGCGATTACGACCCCGACGGTCTCCTCCAAACGATCGCGACCGTCCCCGATTTGTGGCTTCGAAAAGTCGCGGCGCTTGACACTTTGGCCCCTAAATGGCGCTCCTTTGCGACTCATTTTACGGGGTCAATGTCCGATGAACGACGGCCAAATGCCCGACCAAATAAGCCCCGACTGTCGTCCCTTCAACGACGGATTCCGTGTCCGACCGTTGAGGCTTTTTCGATCTTATCGAAGGACGGGCCGCTCCCGGTCACCAGGTCGCGAACGTTCGACGGCTTCTCGCGACTCGTGAAATTTTTCTAGGGAAGCTTCCTCAGGACGAGGAGGATGTCGTAGGAGGCGGGGCCGTAGGGGATTCCGAGGTCGAGGTCGAAGAGGCGGTCAAGGGCTTTGCAGGCGGGGTTTTCGACGCGGCCTTTGCGGTAGAAGGGCCAGCGGAGGATCTCGGCGACGGGGGCGAGGACGAAGCCCCCTCGGCGGCAGGCTTCGAGGTTCCAGCCTTGTCCGGCGAGGTCGAGGAGCTCCTTTCGGGAGAAGTGGTGGTGCCAGACGACCCCGTGGGTCCAGCCTTCGTAACCGGCGTCGCGGGCTCCCTTTCCGACGAGTCGGCCGTAGAGCCCGGGGAACCGGAAGCGGAGGTTGTGGGGGTCAAGAAAGGCGAAGGCCCCGGAGTGGGGGGTGCGGAGGACGAGCCTGCCGCCGGGGCGAAGGACGCGGTGGAACTCAGTCAGGGCAGGAGGGCGGTCGGCGGCGGGGACGTGTTCGAGGACTTCGATGCAGGTCAGGCAGTCGAACCGGGCGTCGTCGAAGGGAAGGGACTGGGCCCCGCTTTGATGAAGCTCGGAGAAGGGCAGGGCGGTTCGGGCGCGTTGGAGGGCGTCGGCGTCGACCTCGACTCCGGCGAGGGTGATGTCGGGGAAGAACTCGTGGCAGTGGGTCAGGAACGCCCCGACGTGGCAGCCGACGTCGAGGAGGGAGCGGGAATCCGGAGGCACCCAGCGGATCGGGTGCATCCGGTTCCACTTGCGGAGCGAGCCTGCGTCGGGGACGGGGGTCACTTCCTCTTGAGTTCGAAGAGGAAGGAGTTGGGGAAGTCCATCTTGAACTCCTTGGGCCTGCCGGTCTCCTGCATGGCGAAGCATATCTGGATCTTATCGCCGTCGACCTTGTAGATGCCGTCGGCCTTGGTGTTCTTGGCGTCGGGGGAGGTTTCGAGGACTCGGAAGTCGATAGCCTTTTCGGGCTTGGCGTCGGCGTCGAGCTTGACGGTCATTTCATAAGAGCGCGTGGGGGTTTTGAGAGAGAGCTTGTCCCCTTTGAAGGACCAGGTGGTTTCGCCCATGTCGTCCTTGGAGACCCATTCGCCCTGGAAGGTCTTGAGGTCGCCTTTGAGTTCGACGGCCTTTTCCTTGGGGTCTTCGGCTCGGAGGTTCCGGGAGTTGATGGAGACCAGGGCCAGACCGAGGGCCAAGATCGAGGCGAGCCGAAGGACGTGAGCGGGCGAGTTGCTGACTGAGGGTCGCGTCATGAACGGATGCTCCTTGGGCCGTCAGGAGGGTGGAGGTCGGCGGCTTTTCACAACGGCCATCCCGGACGGCTTGGCCGAGTTTGTGCGTACGAGAACCAGACCGAGGCCGCGCGGCCGTCGCAGGACGTGCCGTGCAATATCCTAACGCTCGATTCGGGTGTTCGCCAGCGGGGCGAGAATCGATACTTAGTAACTATCTCAAAACCCGGTCTTGCCCCTTGTTTTCACGCCATTCAGTGGGGTTTTGAGATAGTTGCTTAAGATAGGGGGTAACCGTTCACACCCCGGCCATACCATATTCAGCTAGTGAACAGTCAAGGTCGGTTTTTTGCGAGAAAATCGATCATTCTACTGTACACTGATCGGCCTGGGAACCGTCTGTCGAGCGATCTTATCATTAATCAGGTGGCTTTTGACTCGAAAAGCCCTTGTTTTTCGCTGTCCCCAGGGTGTGAACGGCTACCCGGGCTCTTCAGAGAGCTCGCGTGGCAGGGTGGAGCACTCAACCGCCTCGTGATTCCAGGCGGACATCGCGCTATTTAAAGCAGACGAGGTCGAGGGATTGTCTTCAGGCGGAGGACGACGACAATGGAAGAGCGAGACATCGGAATCGGCCAGGGCCTTGACGGAAAGGAAGAGCATGAAGAAGGCGACATTCGGAGCCGGGTGTTTCTGGGGAGTCGAGGAGACGTTCCGGAGAATCCCCGGCGTATCCGCCACGGCGGTAGGCTACGAGGGGGGTTCTGTGTCGAATCCGACGTATCACGAGGTCTGCACGGACGGGACGGGGCATGCCGAGGTCGTGGAGGTCGATTATGACCCGGAACAAGTCTCGTTTAACCAGCTCCTCGAAGCCTTCTGGGCCGCACACGACCCCACGACGCTGAACCGGCAAGGGCCGGACCACGGCTCTCAGTATCGCTCGGCGGTCCTTTACCACGATGATGAGCAACGGGTGATTGCCGAAGCGCTGAAGAATCGACTTCAGGAGAGCGGCAAGTTCCGCCGGCCGATCGTCACGGAGATCAGCCCGGCCACGACCTTCTGGAAGGCCGAAGACTATCACCAGCAGTATCTGGCGAAGCGAGGCAAGTCGAGCTGCCACATCTGACCATCGGCAGCCTCTGTTCGCGATTCAGACGGTCGCTCCGGTATAGATCGCCGAGATTTCTTCACCGGAGCAGAGCCGGATCGGGCGACCGAGGCGGTCCCTGATCTCGGTGGCGGGGTCGACTCCCATCGCCTTGTAGATCGTGGCGGCGAGGTCGGCGGGGGTGAATGGCCTGGTGGCGGGGTAGGCTCCGAGCTTGTCGGACGCCCCGATGATCTGACCGCCCCGAACGCCGGCACCGGCGAGGACCGTCGAGAAGACCGCCGACCAGTGGTTGCGGCCGTCCGTGAAGCTGCCTTTCCCCTTCTCCGCGCCGATACGAGGGGAGCGGCCGAACTCCCCGGTCACGACGACAAGCGTCTCGTCGAGCTTTCCGGTGGACGCCAGGTCGTCGAAAAGGGCCGAGAGCCCGCGGTCGAGCGGCGGAAGGAGGTCGTTCTTGAGCCGTTTGCAGACGTTCTGGTGCGAATCCCAGTTCTGGACGCGGCCCATGTTGGCCTGAACGACCGGCACGCCCGCTTCGCTCAGACGCTTGGCGAGAAGCAACGACTGGCCGAACAGATGCCGACCGTAGCGGTCGCGGACCTTCGGGTCTTCCTTATCGAGGTCGAACGCGCGGGCCACCTTGCCCGACAGTAAAAGCGAAAGGGCGAGTTTGCGCTGCTGGGAGACCGGGTCGGTCCCCGGATGAGCATCGACGGCCGCGAGCCCTTCTTCGAGCGTTCCCAGAAGGTCGAGCCGCTTTTGCAGGCGTTCGACGGTGAAGCCTTCCGGAAGCGCGAGGTCGTCAACCTTGAATCCTGGCCGGTTCGGGTCTTGCTTGAGCTGCCAGGGGTCATGCCTCGGTCCCAGGAAGCCCGCGTGCTGACCGGGCCAGGTGAGCGGACCTTCCATGAGATAGGTCGGCAGGTTCACGCCGGTGGGGATGCCGTCGTTCCGCGGGCGGATCGCGTCAAGAGCGGCGCTGTAGCAGGGGTAGTCCGTCCGCGCGGCGATCTTGTCGAAGAACGCGCCCGGCTGGGCCTGGCCGGTGAGCAACCAGTGCGTCGAATTCAGGTGGTTCAGGTTCGTGTGCGACATCGACCGCACGATCGCGAGCCGGTCGGCCATCTTCGAGATCCGCGGCAGGTGCTCGCAGAATGTGACGCCGGGGACGTTGGTCGCGAGCGGTTGGAACTCGCCCCGGACGCCATCGGGGGCGTTCGGCTTCATGTCGAACGTGTCGATATGACTCGGCCCGCCCGTCAAAAAGACGAGGATCAACGACTTCGCCCGAGGGGCCGCCGCGGCACTTGATCGGCCGGCAAGGAGCGTTGACAAGCCAGTCCCGAGAAGGCCGGAGAACCCGACCTGCAAGAATTCCCGGCGGACCATGCCGATCTCGTGACGGTGCGAGAAACTCATCAAGAAAGCTCCGGTCCGGAGTGGGCCTGCGGCGGGCGTTGCGAAAGACACATTCACTTTACATTAAACAATCGGGACGCTCAAGCGATTGTGCGGCGATGGGGGTGCGCCAATGGATTCTGGCATTGTCTCCATTGCGCGTTCGTCTTCGCCCTGAAAGGGCGACACAGGAGAGCCCGGGGCAA
>JAYUFP010000627.1:0-13549 GCA_043738665.1 Isosphaeraceae bacterium | reverse complement strand
TGCCGGAATCCGTTGGCGCACCCCTCCGATTCGGCCTAAGCCCTCCGGTTCCGACAAACCCGTTGCCCACGGCGTGTCATCCTGGCAGACTAGGGCACTTGCCGACCGAGCCTTTTCGGCGGTGCCTCGCAATGGGGGGAATCCTGCCATGGTCCGTCGTGCTCTAGGGTTATTGGCCTGCCTGGTTCTCGCTGCGCAGTCGGGTTTCGCGCAGACTCCGCAAGACTTGGTTCAAACCTCGCGGCTCATCGAGGCGCTCCAAAACCCCGACGGCGGATTTTCGGGCCAGGCCGGTGGACCATCGAGCCTCGGCGCGACCTCTTCGGCCATCCGGATTCTTAAGAACACCGGCGGTTCGATCCCCGAGATCCTGGCATCGATTCGGTTCATCAAGTCGTGCTTCAACGAGGCTTCCGGCGGCTTCGCACAGTCCCCCGGCGGAAGACCCGACGTCGCAACGACGGCGAGCGGCCTGATGGCCCTGGCGGAACTCAAAATCGCCGGCGATTCCATGACCAACGGGGCCTTGAAATACTTCTCCGAAAACGCCAAGAGCTATGAGGACATCCGCATCGCGGTCGCCGGCCTCGAAGCCGTGTCAAAGCCCTCCGCCGAGTTCCCGCGCTGGAAGGAGGAGATCCTCAAAGGGAGAAACGACGACGGAACCTTCGGGGAAGGCCCCGGCAAGGCCCGCGAGACGGGGGGCAAGGCTGTTGCATTGCTCCGGATGGGTGTTGAACTCGACAAGAAGGACGCGATCGTCGCATTCTTGAAGTCCGCCCAGAATCCCGATGGCGGTTGGTCGAAGGCGGCCGGGGGCTCCGAGCTGGAATCGACTTATCGGATCATGCGAGCATTCTTCATGCTCAAGGAAAAGCCCGACCTCGCGAAACTCGCTAAGCTCCTTGAGGATTGCCGTCATTCCGACGCGGCCTACAGTGTCGCCCCGGGGGCTCCGCCGAGTCCGGGTGGAACCTACTTCGCAACCACGATTCAGCGATGGGTTCGGCTCCTGAACGGAGAGCCGGAGCTCGTCGAAACCGTGGGGTTCGTCCCGCTCTTCAATGGCAAGGATCTGAACGGGTGGGAGGGCGACACGAGCCTCTGGTCGGCCCGGCACGGGATGCTCGTGGGGAACTCCGAGGGACTCAAGCACAATGATTTTCTCGCCACCAACGACAGTTACGGCGATTTCGTGTTGAAACTGAGTTTCAAGCTCGACCGTGGCGAGGGGAATAGCGGGGTTCAGTTCCGGAGCGTCCGGGTCCCGAACCATGAGATGTCCGGCTATCAGGCTGACGTCGGCCAGAACTACTGGGGTTGCCTCTACGACGAATCGCGGCGGAACAAGGTGCTCGTCCCCGCGTCCGCCGCCGCACTCAAGGGGCTCCGCAAGGACGACTGGAACCAATACGTGATCGACGCCAAGGGGTCGTCGATTCGTCTCGCGCTGAACGGCGTCACGTCGGTTCAGTACGACGAGGAAGAATCCGCGATCGCCCGCGAGGGCAGGTTCGGAGTTCAGCTCCACGCGGGAGGGCCGACCCGGGTGAGTTTTAAAGACATCTACATTCAAAAAGTCCCCAAACCGACCGAGGACGAGGGCGTTTCGGCGGGTTTTCACCTGAGGACGCTGAAGACGGCGGACGGACCTCGCAAGTACACCGTTTACATTCCGACGACGTTTGACGGAAAGAAAGAATTTCCGGTCGTCTTGTTCCTGCACGGGTCGGGCGAGCGAGGGACGGACGGGGTGAAGTCGGCGCAGGTGGGGCTTGGCCCAGCGATCCTGAAAAACCCCGAAGCCTTCCAGGCGATCGCCGTCATCCCCCAGGCGAAGACGACCTGGGCCGCGGATTCGGCTGACGCCAGGGCCGCACTCGGGGCTCTGGATGACGTCGTCGAATCGTTAAAGGCGGACAAGGCCCGGATCGTGATCACGGGGCTCTCGATGGGCGGAGCCGGTTCGTGGTCCATTGCCGCGGCAAACGCCGGCAAATTCTCGGCCGTCGTTCCGATCTGCGGTCGAGGGAAAACCGAATCGGCCAAGGATCTCGCATCGGTGCCGGTCTGGGCGTTTTGTGGCGACGCGGACAGCGCGGCGACCGTGCTCAACACCCGGGCGATGGTCGAGGCCCTCGGTTCGGCGGGGGGCAAGGCACGCCTGACGGAATACCGTTCCGTCGGCCACAATAGCTGGGATCGGGCTTACAACCACCCCGGCCTGGTCGAGTGGATGCTTGCCCGGGTGAAGAAATAACGACCTGACGACCTGAAAACACATTGGTGTTTCCGGGGCGATCTCGGCGGCTCGCGGATCGTTCATCTCATTACGGAGTCTCCCGGTGAATTCACGTTCCCGCAGAAACGCGACGCTGCTTTTGCTCGTCATGGCCGCGACGTTCGCGACGAACGCACGCGCCCAGTCGCGGACGAAATCCGAGACCACGAACTCCGGGCTGATCATCCGTAACCAGGTCAAGTTAACCCTCGCGGGCGCGCGAGAAATCATCGCCGGAGCCGAAGCGAAAGCGGCGGAGATGGGTCTCAAAGTGAACATCGCGGTGGTCGATGACGGCGGCCATTTGCTCACGTTCGATAGGACCGACGGAGCGCGGCCCGCAAGTGGTTACACGGCGATCACCAAGGCCACCACCGCGGCCACTTTTCGACAAGAGACGGGTCCGCTTCCCAAGGGAACGACGACGCCCGATCCGCTCCTGAATCTCAGTCTCCAGAACGCCGCGGCGGCGAGCGGCGGTAAGATCACCACGCTTTATGGTGGGATACCGATCCTGATCGACGGTCAGGTGGTAGGTGGCGTCGGCGTCGGCGGGGGAAGCGGAGAGCAGGACGCGGAGGTCGCGAAGGCGGGAGTGGCTCGATTGCAGGCGGCCATTAAAGCTTCGGTTGGTCCCGCCAAGCCTGCTTCGACGCCCTGATGCTTGACGGATGACACGGACAATCGAGGAATTTCTCCGATGCGAAGCGGGACCGCCGCGTTATTTTATTTGTTGCTCGTCACGTTGAGCATTGAGACCCGGGCACAGACCTCGAAGGTCATCCCTCACAACCAGGATCTCGCGCCGAACCCGGCGCTCTCGCCTCAAGACGCCGTCAAGAAGATGACTGTGCCCGATGGATTTCGGGTCGAAATCGTCGCCAGCGAGCCCGACATCGTCAACCCCGTGGCGATGACGTTCGACGAACGCGGTCGAATCTGGATCACGGAAAGCCTGGAATATCCTCGGAGGAGCTCCGGGGTCGGCCGCGACCGGGTCAAGGTTCTGGAAGACACCGATGGCGACGGCAAGGCGGATCGGTTCACCGTTTTCGCGGAAGGCTTGAACATCCCATCGGGAATCGCCGTCGGGTACGGCGGGGTCTGGGTCGCGAACTCGCCGGACCTTCTTTTCCTTCAGGATACCGACGGAGACGGCAAGGCCGACAAGTCCGAAGTCGTGGTCTCGGGTTTCGGCCGATCCGACACCCACGAGCTTCCGAATTCCCTTTCCTGGGGTCCCGATGGCTGGCTCTACGGCTGGAACGGGGTCTTCAACCCGAGTTCGATCAAATATCGTGGAAAAGCATACAACTTCACGTGTGCGATCTTTCGAATCCACCCGAGGACCCGCGATTTCGAAGTTTTCTGCGAGGGAACGAGCAACCCCTGGGGCCTCGCCTGGGATCGTCAAGGGAGCGCCTTCGCGAGCGCCTGCGTGATCGACCACCTCTGGCACCTCACCGAGACGGGTTATTACCATCGGCAAGGCGGCCCGTATCCGCCGTTCACCTGGAAGATTGAATCGATCGTCGACCACTCTCACCAAAAAGCCGCGTACTGCGGGCTCCATTTCTACGACAGCGACGCGTATCCCCCGGCCTATCGTGAACGGCTCTTCATGGGAAATATTCACGGAAGCTGCGTGAATGTGGATAGGCTCCGCCCAAAGGGGTCGACGTATGTCGCCTCTTCGGAGCCCGACTTCCTGACAGCCAATGACGCCTGGTTCATGCCCGTCTCGCAAAAGACCGGCCCCGACGGTTCGCTCTACATCCTGGACTGGTACGACCAGTACCACTGTTATCAGGACGCGAATCGTGATCCGGCCGGCATCGATCGCCTCAAGGGCCGTCTCTATCGCGTGCGGTATAAAGATACGCCTCGCCGGGCGGGTTTCAACCTCGCGAAACGAAGCGACGACGAACTTGTGGCGTCGCTCGGGAGCGGAAACGGTTACGACCGGGAAACGGCTCAAAGACTTCTCTCCGAGCGCGATTCGTTACCGGTCAACGCCAAGCTCAAGGCGAACGCACTCGACGCGACCCTCCCCGGGCGTACCCGGATGCATGCCCTCTGGACGGCGATCAGCCGCGCGGCTCCCGACCCTGACTTTATCCTGAGCCTCCTCGCCGATCGCGACCCCGGCATCCGCTCCTGGGGAGTTCGCGCCGCCGGGAATGCACGGAAAGTCGATCCGCGGGTTCGGGAAAAGATCGTCTCCATGACGAAGGATTCGAGCCCCGACGTCCTGCTTCAAGTGGCGATCGCATGCCGAAAGATCGAAGGAATTGACCCGATACCGCTCTTGCTTGAGGTCGCTTCGGCGAGTGGTGAAGACTCGTTGATACCGCAAATCGTCTGGCGGAATCTGCATCCGCTCCTTGGAGACCGGACCGCGAGTCTTTCACAGGCGGTCGAACGCTCGGGGAACTCCCTGACTCCCGGGCTTGCGGCTCTCCTGCCGAGAGTGATTGAACGCTTGATGAGTTCTTCACGCCCCGATGTGACGACCGTGGGTGTGCTTTTGAATCAACTCATCGCGGCACGTCAGACTGATGGGCTACGTCAGTCGGTCGATGTGATCGCCGGAAGATTACGGGAAAGGAACCTCGTTGACTCAAGTTCTCAGACACTCCGTGATCAAGTCCGAAAATTGGCCGACGAGCCTGGTGTCGAGCGACCCGATGAAATCCAAACTGAGCTGAACGTCCTCCTAACCTACTGGCAGGTGGAGCCGGCCGGCACATTCACCCGACAACTCTTTCAGTCATCCACGACCCCGGAGGCCTTGCGAATCAAGGCCCTGGAAGCCATGGTCTTCGGAAGTCCCGTCAGCCGGATTCTATCTCGGGTGGGAGACGTTTTCAAAGATGAGACGGGGCGAGGGAGCGTCGATTTTCGAGGTAAGATCCTCGGGGTGTTGGGGGTTTGCGAAGATCCTGAGGTTTCATCGTTCCTTCTCGATTTGTACCCCACTCTCGTTCCCGAGTTGAAGCCAAGGGCGGTCGAGTTGCTCTCCCAGCGTCCGGCGTGGAGTCTTGCGCTTTTGAACGCCATCGGTGAGGGAAAGGTCGCGGCAAGCGCGGTCAATCTCAACCAGGCGAGAAAGCTTCAGGCGAGTCGCGACCCGAAAGTGGCTGCCGCCGCGCGAGTTCGGCTGGGAATCGTTCGCGACGCGAGAAGCCCTCAGCGAGAACGTGTCATCCGTGAAATGAGCGAGTTTCTCGGCAAGACGCCCGGCGATCCTGTCGCGGGACAGGCCGTGTTTCGCAGGGTCTGTGCCCAGTGTCACAAGATCTACGGCGAAGGGCAGGAGGTCGGACCCGAGATCAGTCAGAACGGACGGGCCTCGCTCGACCAGATCCTCTCGAATGTCTTGGACCCGAGTCTCGTCATCGGTGCGTCCTACCAGGGAACCACCGTGGCGACATCCGATGGTCGCGTCCTGACCGGCCTCGTCGTCGAGGACAATGACCTTCGAATCGTCCTCAAACTCCAGGGCGGCATGACGGAGACCGTGCCCCGCGAACAGGTTGAGGAGGTCAAAGTGAGCTCCCTCTCGCTGATGCCCGAGGATCTTGAGAAACAACTCAAGCCACAGGAACTCGCCGACCTGTTCGCCTTCATCACACTCGACCGTCCTCCGACCGACCCTTCCGCAAAACCGATCCCCGGGGCGGAGCGGTTGCCGAAACGGGCCGGATTATCGGGGCCAGCTCACAAGTGATAGCTTCGATAACCTGACCGCGGGAAGGCGACCTTTCGAGTCATCCTTCCGATTCATGGGACAGGTGCTCGCTCCGAGAGTAACCGTCTTCTGGCGTTCAATTTGGCGATTGAGTCTGTCGGACTCACCCGATTTGTGGTTCTCCGGGATTTCATCCGAACAATCCCGCACGATAACAATCAAAACTTGGCCAAAATTGATTTTGACGGGAACTCTTCGCCAGACTGGGGTTTAGGATCGGCCAGAAGTCGCGAAGTGGGCTTGACCGCTTACGGCGCGGCATTAACATGCCGACACAACGCGACGTCGCGTTAGGCGTCTTTCCTTGGGTCGTCCCGGACGGATCCGGCACCGACCCCCATGTTCGAGTGGGCCGCTATGGCCCGGAATGGATTCCACCATGGCCCAAGACTTGATCGACGGACTCGAATCACTCACCGCGATCCTTCCCCAGTTGAACACCGCGATGGCTGAGGCGACCGCGGTCGTCCATGCCGTCGACCAGTTCCTGGCCGAGGAACTCGCCGTCGGCCCCTGGGTCGCGAGCAGGCCGTTCGACTCGCAGCGCGCCATCGGCGACGACGGCCGGGAGTTGCTTATCACGTCGCACCTTGCCTGCGGCAGGGTCGCTGGGAAATACCGGGTTCACGTCCTGAACGCCACGCTCGATAAGTCCGACGGCAAGGACCAGTTCACCCAGATCGTGGGTGAAGAGCGGACCCCCTGGCTCTCGTGCTCTCGCGAGGTCCGGCTCCAGTCGTTCTCGATGCTTCCCGAGGTGCTCAGCCAGCTCGCCGGCAAGATCAACGAGATCACCACGCAGACGACCCGGACCGTCGAGACCGTCCGCGAAGTCCTCAAGTCGATGGGACGCTACCCGACCACGGCCACTCCCATCCCCAACGGGCAGCCCTACGTCCGTCCGGAAAGTCAGGACGAAGAATTCGCCGGAAACGGCTACGTCGTGAGCTCAAGCGGTTCCGACCTGTTTAAGCGACCGAAGGTCAAGTGACTCGCCCTCGTCCGTCATGTGACTTATACGAAAAACCGCCGCGTCGGGAGCCAACTCCGTCGCGGCGGTTTTCGATTTCAAAGAGTTCGACGGCGCCTGGTCAGGGCTTCTGATCGTCCCAGAGCTTGAAAACGCGGTCGAGTGCGGCGACGCCTTCTTCGAGCCGGTGCTTGTCTTCCTCATAAAGATCGCCGGTCTCGCCCGGCAAGCGCCTGGCGGCGTCGGCGACCTGATCCCTCGCGCCGAGCATCTGGGCGTAGAGCCGCTCGAAAATGGCCGTCGATGGCGAGTTCGCGAGCACAGCGAGCTTCTGCTTCGCGGGAGCAATCCGGCTATCGCAGCTCGCCAGCATCCCTTGCCAGTGGGCGCGTTCGCCGATATGGGTGCGTTGGGGGTATGTGGGGTTTTTCAAGGGGTTCGCGGCCGGTGTCGGCACGGCGGGAGTTGCGGTGTCGGCCTCGGACACGGGCTGAGATTTCGCCACGAGATCGGATCTCCGTCGTCGGATGGTTCCGAGGGGATCGGTTCGCTGCCTCAACGGACCTTGGCCGGATTGAGGCGTCCCCCCGGGTCGGCTACAATTCTGCCCGAACTCTCCGCGAATCTCCAGACCTTCCGCCGTCCCGGCCGTCCCGAGTGCGTTTCGATCCGCCCGATCTCTTCGAAGGAACACCCCGATGCGAGCCAGACGGATCGTCTCGCCGACGACACTAAGCGTTCTGATGGGAATCGCGCTGATCACGACCGTTCCGGCGTCGGCAGCCGACGAGATGTTC
This sequence comes from Isosphaeraceae bacterium, assembly GCA_043738665.1. GTDB lineage: Bacteria > Planctomycetota > Planctomycetia > Isosphaerales > Isosphaeraceae > JAYUFP01. Next base: position 5,750 of record JAYUFP010000627.1, on the reverse strand, counting down.
CCAAAAGTGCCCGCGGGCTGGTCGGTCTCGCTTGTGGCGAAGGCTCCTGAGATCCTCTTCCCGACGGCCATCGTCGCCGCGCCTGACGGCACCGTCTACCTCGGTCAAGACCCAATGGACATGCCCGGTCCGCCGACCGTGCCGATCGACTCGGTGGTCGCGATCAAGGACGGCAAGGTCCGCGTCTTCGCCGACAAGTTGTGGGCCGTGATGGGACTGGAGTGGGCCGACGACACACTTTACGTGGTCCACGCGCCGTTCCTCTCAGCCTTTCGCGACACCGACGGCGACGGCAAGGCCGACCGGCGGATCGACCTCATGACAGGACTCGGCCCGAAGCTTCCCGGATTCAGCGGGATCAACGACCACGTCGCCTCGGGCGTGCGCCTCGGGATTGACGGATACCTTTACATCGCGGTCGGCGACAAGGGCATTCCCAAAGGCGTCGGCAAGGACGGCACGACGATCCAACTTTTCGGCGGGGGCGTGATCCGCATCCGTCCCGATGGGACAGGGCTTGAGGTCGTCTCCACGGGAGAGCGAAATCCGCTCTCGGTCGCACTTTCGGCCACCGACGAGATCTTCACCTACGGCAACGACGACGATAGCAAGAAATGGCCCAACAGCCTCACGCACCATATCGTCGGCGCACACTACGGATATCCTTACCAGTTCCTCACCGCCCCGTTCCGAACCCTCCCGATCATGGACGGCCAGGTCGGCGGCTCGGGCACGCAGGGGATCTGCTACAACGAAGACGGTCTGCCGCAGTCCTATCGGGGAAACCTCTTCTTCTGCGATTGGGGCCTTCAAACCGTCTTCCGCTACGCCATCGAGCCCAGCGGCGGGACGTTCCGCGTCAAATCGAAGACTGCCTTTGTCACTAAGGGCGACCTCTCCGACTTCCGGCCGTTTTCGTTGGCGGTCTCGAACGACCCTCGGAGCCTGTATCTCGTCGACTGGGCCTTCGCCGGTTGGCTCGCCGACGGCCCCAAGACCGGGCGGCTTTTCCGGCTGGCTTACACCGGCGACGACCGACCGACATTGGGTCCGCGCCCGACCGGCATCGACGCCGCGGCGTTGATCGGCGCACTCGACCATCCCGCCCTCTCGGTCCGTCGTGATGCCCAAGTCATGCTCGCGAAGAAAGGCGCCGGAGCCCTGCCGGCGCTCTCGAAACGGCTCGCCGAGACTTCCCCCGAAACCGGACGGATTCACGCGATCTGGACACTTGATGCAATCAACACACCCGAGGCCCGCAAGGCCATACGCGGGGCGCTGATTGATTCCTCACCCGTCATTCGCCTCCAAGCCGCCCGCAGCGCCGGGAATCGCTCCGACAAGGCCGCATTGCCCGCTCTCACATCCTTGCTGAAGGACAGGAATTCGATGGTCCGCCGCGAGGCCGCGATCGCGCTCGGAAAGCTCGGCGATCCGGCGGCGACTCCTCGCCTCATGGCCGACCTGGGTGATTCCGACGTTTTCGTCTCGTGGGCGATCCGCCACGCGATCCGTGCCCTGAACGCCTGGGACGGCGAGTCTCTCGTCTGGGCTCTCACGGACCCGAAGCGTCGCGAAGACGCCCTCAAACTTTGTGACGAGACATGGTCCCCGGTCGTCGTGAACGCCCTCGTTCAGGCCTATTCGAAGACCACCGAATCCGAACAACGCTCCAAGCAGATCGCGACGCTGGCGGGGCTTTACCGCAAGTATCCCGCATGGTCGGGAGCCTGGTTCGGCACCAATCCACTCGCGGGGACGTTGCCTCAAAAGACCGAACCGTGGGACGTCGCCTCGATGGCACGCGTGCAGGTCGGACTTGCCGAGGCCTTGAAGGACCCCGCCCCCGAGGTCCGATTGCGGGCGATCGGTGGGTTGTTTCCGGTCGGAAGGCCGGCATTGAACGCGCTTCGCGCTTCACTCACAACCGAGAAAGAACCGCGTAACCTTTCGGCGATCGCCGCGGCGCTCGGCGCCCTGGGGGACTTTCCCGCGGCCCCCGCGCTCGGCGCGATCGTCCTCGACGCGACGAAGCCCGAGGAGGTGCGAATCGTCGCCCTCGACGCCCTGGGCAATCTTCGTGGACCCCAGGCACTCACCGCCCGGATCAGTCTTGTCTACGATCCAAAAGCTCCCGCATCCCTCGTGGCGAGAGCACTGCCGCCGCTCGGCAAGGAGGGGATCATCCCGCCGAATGACCTCGCGAGCTTCCTCGATCACGCCGACCCTTCCGTCCGCTCGGCGGCCTTGCGTGCCCTGACCCCGAAGAAAGGGAAATCGCTTCCCGCCGAGGTTAACGCCGCGGTGCTGGCGAAGTTTGACGACAAGGACACCAACGTCCGCAAGGCCGCGATGGAGTCGAGCGTCGCCCTCAACCTCCGTCAGGCCGTGCCGAAGCTTCTGGTCGCCGCCATGAAAGACGAGACGCGAAGCGACGCCACCCTCGCCCTCGCCGCGATGCCCGACGCCACGGCTTTGCCCGTGTACCTTGCGGCCCTCCGCGACCGCAGCCCCGAAGTCCGCCGCGCCGGGGAGTCAGCCCTTCTGACCCTTCGCGACAAGGTCCGCCTCGACCTGGAATCGGCCGCGAAATCGGGTAAATTTGAAGGCCCCGCCGCGCTGGCCCTCGAACGTATCCTCACGAAGTTCGTCCCGATCACGCAGTGGAAAGTGATCGGCCCGTTCGCGAGGACGACCGCCCCGGTGTTCGTCGGCGAGCGTTCGATCGACTTCGGCAAGACCCACTCAGGCGCCGAGGGCCGCACAATTTCCTGGGCCGATCGGAAGTCCGACCCGCTCACCGGCCGGATCGTCCTCGACGACTTCAAAGGAGGAGTCGGCGACCGCGGCGGCTTCGGCTACGACACCAACGGCTCGCCCGACCTGAGCAGCTTCGGCTACACTCAGATCGTCGCCGAAAACGACCGTGACGCGTTGTTGCTAATCGGATCCAGCGGCTCGCTGATCGTGAATTTGAATGAGCAACGGATTCACACTTACGACAACTTCGCCGGACGCGCCTATTCTCCCGACAGCGACCTCGTGCCCATCTCCCTCAAGAAGGGTTCGAATCGACTCCTAATGCGAGCCCGCCAGGGGATCGGCTCGTGGTCGTTCAGCGTCCAGGTTTCCGAGTCGTCAAACCTCAGCCTCGCTTCAAGGGCGTCGAGGCCCGCGGGAATCGAGGGATTGCGTGCGTTCGCCCTCAAGCGTGAAGGCGACCCCCGTAACGGCGAGGCTCTGTTCTTTGACGCCAAGGGGATCGGCTGCGTGAAGTGTCACTCGGTCTCCGGAAAGGGGACCGCGACCATCGGCCCGGACCTCGCGGGCCTGTCGCTCAAATACGACAAGACCGAGATTATCCGCTCGGTCCTCGAACCTTCCGCCCGCATCGCGACTGGTTATCAACCCGTAGTCATCGCGACCCGGGACGGCCGCGTCATCAACGGCCTGATACGAACTGAGACCGATGATTTCGTCGAGCTGGTTGATGGCGAAACAAAGCTGACGCGCGTCGCGAAGACGGACATCGAGGAGCGGAAGGTGGGAGACGTCTCGGTGATGCCGGCCGGGCAGGTCGACTCGCTGAAGCCGTTGGAGTTCGCCGATTTGATCTCGTACCTGACGAGCCTTAAGGCAGCTGCGGGCCCGGCACACTGAAGTACAGCACCAATGTTGTTGATGCGTAGGGTTCGCCGAGGTTCGATACGCTTCCACATCCAAATCCTGGTGCGTCTCGATACTTGACAAACCAAGCCTCATGAGCCGCCGAGCTTTGCCCGCCACCGCTCCACAAACCGCCGGTAATCCTCCGGCGTATCGATCCCCACCGCCCGCTCGTCCACAAACCCCACCGCGATCGGATATCCGGCCTCGAGTACCCGAAGCTGCTCCAGCTTCTCGGTCTTCTCCAGGGGCGAGGGGGGCAACGTTGCCAGCTTCAACAAGAATTCGCGACGGTATGCGTAGAGCCCAAGGTGCAAGAACCCCAATGGCCCTCCAGCAGGCAGGCCGTCGCGGTGATAGGGCAGGGGGCTTCGTGAGAAATACAAGGCCCGCCCTTGATCAGAACAAACAACCTTCACGCAGGCTGGGTCCCGGTAGACCGACTCGTCGCGGATCGGGGTGGCGAGAGTCGCCATCGGGGCTTCCGGGTCGTTCTCCAGGAGCGAGACGACGAGGTCCAGCGCGTGACCCGAGACTTCGGGCTCGTCGCCTTGAAGGTTGACGATGATGCCGGCGTTGGGGATTCCCAAGGCGACCTCGGCCACGCGGTCGGTCCCGCTGGGATGGTCGTCGCGGGTCATGACGGCCTCGCCTCCGAATTTCGCGACGGCTTCGGCAATGCGCATATCGTCGGTCGCGACGATCACGCGGCTCAGCTTGGTCGCGCGGCTCGCCGCTTCCACAACGTGTTGAATCATCGTCCGCCCTGTGTCGGAAAGCAGGGGTTTGCCGGGCAAGCGGGTTGAAGCGTACCGGGCCGGGATCACCGCGATAATTTCCATAATTGAGGCGAAACTCCGGGGTAATACTTGTCGATAGAACGGTCGTTGAAGATGACCGTCGGCAGCCCGGCTGAGCCGGCCGTTTCCGGCGTTCACTATAGCCGACCCTTCCCCGGACGCAATCGGACGGCAACCGGGGCACGGTCGGTCTTTCTGATCCGTTCTCGCCCGGCCATGCACGGCCCTTCCGGCGAGGACGGACGTCGGCGCGATCATCCGCGCGTCGACACGGCGCGGCCCCGGAGGCGGCCCGTCGTGACAGTCCCGGGCTTCGTGCCCGGCCCCCCGCAGGATGCACCCCTGACCAGAACACGATCGGCCCGCCGTCGGCCGGATCGCGGTCGTGCCATGGCACCGCCACGATCCACCTCCCGGCAAGGTCGGTCGCGACTCCATCGCATTCAGCTCGGGTTATCCGACCAGAGGCGGCGTGCCGGCCCCGGGGCTCGCGACTGCCGGAAGGAAGGACCGTCCGATTCACCTGGATTCATCGCCCTGCCGACTCAGGCCCGCTGTTTGGGCTTCGCGTCGCCGCGGGACCGTCGGGGGTTCACCCCCCTGGCGACCCGCGCCATGGAAGGGGGGCGTCACGACTGACTTGCGGGGCGGCCTCAGCCAATGGTTTGGCGGCCGTCCGGGGAGATAAAGCAATGGGGTCAACCCGGATGACGCGACGCACCGCGTTTCGCAACCACCGCCGACCGGATATCGAATCCCTCGAAGGCCGTACGCTGCTCAGTACGGTGCCGTACCGTTTGATCTCCGGGCCGTTCCCCGCGGACACTCCGGGGGGTAACGGGGTTACGAATTTTGATGCGATCATCGGCGCCTCCGCGGCGCGAGCCCAGTATAACGTCGATGGGACCGGAAGCACCGTCGCCGTGATCGACACCGGCGTCAACTATAACAACCCGGCCCTCGGCGGCGGGTTCGGCGCAGGGCACAAGGTCGTCGCGGGGTTCGATTTCGCCGACAACACCGCCGACCCGATGACCGCCTCGCAAGACCACGGCACGTCGGTCGCCGGCCTCATCGCCTCGAACGACTCGACCAACCCGGGCGTCGCGCCGGGGGCCGATATCGTCGCCCTGCGGGTTTTCAATAACAGCGGCACGAGCGACTACAACAACGTCGCGAGTGCCCTGCAGTGGGTGATCGACCACCACGACCAGTACAGCATCACGGCGGTTAACCTCTCGCTCTCTGACGGCGGGAACTACGCCCAGAACTGGTTCGCGACCG
>JAYUFP010000626.1:0-4603 GCA_043738665.1 Isosphaeraceae bacterium | reverse complement strand
GAACCATGATCGTTTCGCGGGATGGCAAAAAGGCCCGAGGTGACACTGTCCGCGAACAGACCGACGAGACGACCGCCGGTCGCTTGCCGGCTCAGATTCCGTTCGCGTCCTCCGCACTTAACTGCGGCCCCACCTCGGTCGAAAGCTCAAGATCGTCGGGACCGTCCGGGTCGCACGGCGCGACGAGGTCTACTAGCCGTGTAAGGCACTGCGCGGCTTGTCTAACGATTCCCAGGGATTTCGGTTCCAACGTCTGAGCGAGCTGATCGCCGCGTTTACGACCCAATTTGGGCACGATTTCGCAAATGACCTTGCACACGTCGAGAATCTCATTGAGCATGAATTGCGACGTGACGTCGGACTCCGGGAAGCCGTTACAGCCTTCCTCAGCCGCGGCCGCCGGATTGCCGGCATTGTCACTGCCTTGTGAATCATCCTCGACGCGCTTTCCCTGCCCCTCGCACCGATTCGGAGCCGTCGAAGAGGGCTGAGTCGAATCCGCTTCGGCTGCCTCGGACGACGACGGGACTGGTTTTTTCGGGCCCTGACCCGACGTCTTCTTACCGTCGCCTTTCCCGTCGACGCGATCGGCCAGAGTCTCCCGCAGGCGTTCCGGCTGGTCCTCTCGCGGTCGTCGCACGATCGTCGCCGCCTGGCCGACGGTAATCTTGGCCTCCTCGACCGCTCGAATCACCTCGTCGACTCCCCTGGCGAGGATACGACCCGCGTCCTGGACGAGCGTGCGACTGACCCCGAAGCGTGACGCGGCTTCGGACTGGGAAAATGCCCGTTTCCGGGCATTATTTCGGGGTCGTCCCCTTTCCCGTGTGGCGAGCCTGGCGGCGATCAGCGCGCGCTGACTCTGCGTGAGGTGCCGGCGATGGGCGTTCTTGGCCACGACGAATTCGAGCGGAGTTCCCGGACCCACGAAGTCGGTAAACGTGGGACGGATACCGACCTCGTGACAGGCGCGTTGGCGATTATTTCCGTCGAGGACGAGGCCGTCCAAAAGGGTGATCGGTTCCAGAAGTCCGACCGCCTTGATACTGCACTTGAGTGCCTCGTAGTCGTCCCCGTTCATCGGGGGGAACAGCCGCGCGTCGGCGTGCGACTCGTACAATTCCCACGCGGGTGCCGGCTCCGACGACGTGACGCGCGTTGTCCCGCGCGCCTCGCCCGCCACACGATCATGGGTCGCGTTGTTGATCCGGGCGGTCGATGACAGGATATCGAGCGGCTCGGTCCCGCGCGGGTCCTGAAGTCGGTCGTCGAACGTCGATGGGATGGGCTTACGTGGCTTGATATTCCGCCTGGGCTCCGCCCCCGAAGGGCGGGCGCACGCGGGAACGCTGGGATGCTGTAGAGTTTCCATGGGTGTCTTCATACTCTTGAAAGCGTTGCGAAGTCCCGTGCCGGCCCGCCCGCGCGTCCGAGGTCGCGAGCGGTATCCGCTCGGGCATCGGAACCGGGGGCGGCCGCCGGGACTCGCTCCTGCGACACGGCTGGCGGGCGGCGTTCACGACCCGTGCGTTGAGCACGGACGCCCTCCCGCGCCGTCAGTCCGGTCAGGCGACGAGCGCTCCGTGGTGAAGCGCTCGTCGTGGGGTTTTGCCCCGACGCATCGGGGACCGTCTGTTTGCCGTCGCCCGGCGCGATCGAGCATGATGCGGGGGATCGTTCCGCACGATGCCGGTCCGTAACTTCTCGAAAGTCGTTCCGACGTGCGCGTCCCGTCGAGGGAGGTCGGAACATGGCCCGGCGAAGCCGGGGACCCCAAACTCGACGCGCGAAGGGAGAAGAAGAATGCCGCCGAGTCCATGGGACGCCTCCTCCAGAGCCCCAGGGCTCTGTAACCCGTCGAACGGGGTCATGTAAGAGTGCGCCCGAGGCCGGCAGGCCGTTCGGGGCGTAAGCCACACCGCGCGAACTAAACTTACGAGCACCGCCCCCCTGGTGAAACCGCGTGTGGCGACAAGCCAAAAGCGTGTGGGGCGATTTCAACCGACCGCAGTGAACGAAATGTAGGGGTCTCGTGTCGCCGAGTCAAGGGGGTCGGACCAGCTAATTTTCCAGGATGTCTGCTATTTGGTGCCTGTGTTCAGTAACGCCTATGGCGAATTCTATAGGTAAGAGCTCCCCCATGCGAATTTTCCGACGACCTTCGGTGGCGGGCGCAGGGGTCTTGAGCCCTCCTTGTCGGGGTAAACGCGCGAGCGCAGAGCGAGTCGTCTCGCACGTCGCCCCGGACCCGCTCCACGCTCCCGGCGTACGGGAATGGGCCGACGCCGTAATGGGATCGCCGCGCTTCACAGGGCGGCCCATGCTTTGTGATTTCGGCATATACGGACCCCATCGGTGCGGGGGGTCACTAACCGACATGGGCGGCAGGCCCCCGAGTTACCGGAGCCCGCGGCGGGGCCACCAGGCGGGCGACGCGATCGACGTTCACCGCGACGGCCCCTTCGCCGTGATTTCTCCCGGGACAATCAATCGATTCCGACCCATAGCTAAAAAACGATCGCTCCGGCCGCACTCCCGGGCGGCCGGTCGTTCGAGCCGTCGCCGAAAAGCAGGGTGCTTTCCTCGCGACTCGTGGGCATGGGCCTGCGATCCTCGAGCTCGGCGAACTTCCCGCAGATCAATCCGGGCGTTGCCGTCGCGCCATGGCACGATCTGCCGCGGGACGACGCGGCGGGTGGAAGCGATCGCCGAAGAGCCCACCTTACGCGATCATTTCCGCCGGGGCAGGGCGGGAGTGGATGAGTTCCTGACCCGGTACCGCCGCGGTGGGAACCCAATCGTCAAGAGGCTCCGTTCACTTCGGCCCAGGTCGATCAGCCCCCGATCCCCCCATCGCGTGGAGTAGCAGATTCAGCTCTCCGAGTAACCGTTTCCGGATGTAATCGTACTTCCGTAGTTCGCGTGCCCCGACGACGCGGACGGCTTCCAACGCCTGAAGAACCAGGCCGTCGAGCACGGGGTCGGATCCGAAGCTCCGCCATGCGTAGCGGTAGCAGAAGCTCTCCAGCCCCTGGAGGTCATTGGACCGGAAGGTCCAGGGACGGCCGAAAATATCAGTCCTGCCGAGTCGGCTGGCCAGGAGGCCGATGCCCTGGTGTTCAAAGGCGGGACGTCGCTCTCGAAGGTGTTCGGGGTGATCGACCGATTCTCAGAGAACATCGATCTGTCGCTTTCTCCCGACTTTTTGGGACTGGGCGATGCGGGGACGAGCCGGAATCAGGCCGACAAGTGGATGAAGGCCGCCGAAGCCGCGTGCGGGGCCGTCGTCCGAAACACCATCGCTCCGGAACTCAAAGGCGCGGTGGCGGAGGTTTTGGGAGCCAAGGCAAGAGGCTGGCTCGAATTCCTGATCGATCCCGGCACGAACTCGCCGGTGCTCTTGTCCCACTACCCGACGTCGCATCCCACCGGGTTTGATTACCTCAAGCGTGCGGTGAAGCTCGGAATTCGGTTCACTCACCGATCAACAACCGAAGGGCCGTCATACGGTTCGACCCTGGGCGGCCGAGGTGTTTGAGGAAACGTTCTCCGACTGGCGTTGTGACTTCGTCGCCCTGGAACTCGAGCGGACTTTCTGGGAGAAGGCGACGATCCTCCATGCCGAGTACCACCGGGCTTCGGATCAACTGACCCCGGACCGATTGTCGCGCCACTACGCGGACACGGCGGCACTGGCGCGCCATCCCGCCACGGCGGATGCGCTCGGGAACGACGCCCTCCGCAACAGGGTGGTGGAGTGGAAAGGTAAGTTCTTCGGCAGTGGGTGGACGGCGGTACGAACTGGCAAAGCCCGGGACGTTTCGGCCGGTGCCGCCGCGCGAGCGCCTCATGCCGCTTGCGCGTGATTATCAGGCGATGCGAGAAACGTACGTCGCCGAGCCGCCGAGCATCGACGAGTTGCCGTCCACGGCGGCGGACTTGGAAGAGAGGATCAACAGGGATAATCCGAGGGGATAGGGGAACCGACGTAGGGTGGGCGGTCAGCGCGGGTTGTTTTGTAGGATGAAAGCTGTGACGCTTCATCTTACTTGACGCCCGGTTCTGCCGCCCCCCTCCAAACCGTGCTTGCGGCTTTCGTCGCACACGGCTCTCCGGTAAGTGCAATCACGATGCGTGACGATCTTTCAGGTCCGCTTGGTCTTCGTGGTCGTCGGTTCGTTCCTCTCCGGGAGCGTCCACTCCCCGGTGGGAGTGAGCTTTCCTCCGGCGATGAGGGCCTTGACTCGATTGGTCAGCGTACCGTTATGGATCACGACGTGGCACGGGTGGCAGACGACGAGTGTCTTCCGCCGTCGGGCGGCCATGATCTGTTTCCAGATGGGAGGCACTTGTCGTCCTGGAACTTTGAGGTCTTTTAGTTTCCTCATATGGTGGACGTTGATCCGGTCGTCCGATCCGCAGATTTCACAGAGTTTGGCGAGGAGACGAGCAACAAGCTCGTTCCGACCGCTTGTCTGATGTCGTTGTAGCGGACCGTCCTGGATCGGGGCGAATTTATCCCTCCGGAGGGAGGGTTCGCCGAATAGTGCCGTGTACTGGCGACCCGTCTTCGGGTTGGTCTTGACCATCTTGAGAACACGCT